>CAZCHR010000008.1:0-2786 GCA_964498665.1 uncultured Tenacibaculum sp.
GCTGAAGTGGTGGAATTGGTAGACACGTTGGACTTAAAATCCAATGGACTGTAATGTCCGTGCGGGTTCAAGTCCCGCCTTCAGTACTAAGCCTTAACATTTATTTGTTAAGGCTTTTTTATTTTATAAACTTTTTGGAATACTCTTTGTAATGTATTGTTTAAACAAACGTCTACACTATTAGTTAAAACAAAAAAATCATGCGAAAAATATTTTTATTCCTTACACTATTCTTTTTTTTAAACTCATTCGGACAAACGAGTACTTTTAATTCTTTATTAAAAGCACATGTTGATGGTAAAGGAAATGTGAATTATAAGAATTTCAAAAAAGATGAAGCTAAATTAGATACTTATTTAGATTATTTATCTGAAACTTCTCCTAAAAAAAATTGGTCAGCTGCAAAAACAAAAGCATTTTGGGTAAATGCATATAATGCGTATACCATAAAATTAATACTTAACAACTATCCTTTAAAAAGCATATTAAAAATAAAAAAGAAAGGAAAAGATGCTTGGAATATTTCTTTTGCTAAAGTTGGAGGAAAAACTTACACTCTAAACCACATTGAACACAAAATACTTCGTAAAGATTTTAATGACCCAAAAATACATGTTGGTGTAAATTGCGCTTCAGGTTCTTGTCCTAAATTAGGAAACTTTGCTTTTACGGAAACTAATTATGAAAGTAAAACTAACGAGCTGATGAAGAAATTTATCAACGACCCTAAGCGAAATAAAATTTCTGAGAAAAAAATACACTTATCAAAAATATTTGAATGGTTCAAAGGTGATTTCACTAAAAAAGGTGATTTAATCGACTTTTTAAACAAATATTCTGAAGTTAAAATCAGTAATAAAGCAAAGATCAAGTTTTTAGAATATGATTGGAGTTTAAACGGAAAATAGGCAACACTATAACTTTGGCAAAGTTTTAAAAACAATTAGTATTTTTACTTTCAACTAGAAAACGAAATAAATGTCTAAAACATATTACGACCCTGCAGATTTACGCAAATTCGGAAAAATAACAGAATGGAACGAAGAACTTGGAAACAAGTTCTTTGATTATTATGGAAAAGTATTTGAAGAAGGTGCTTTAACTGCTCGTGAAAAATCTTTAATTGCTTTAGCGGTTGCACATACAGAACAATGCCCTTATTGTATTGATGCTTATACAAAAGACGGGTTACAACGCGGAATTACTAAAGAACAAATGATGGAAGCAATTCATGTAGGTGCAGCAATAAAAAGTGGTGCAACATTAGTACACGGAGTTCAAATGATGAATAAAGTGAATAAATTAGAAATGTAAAATCAATTATGAATTGTTAATTACGAATTTATGACTCATTAAAAACCTCAATTCGTAATTTATAATTCTACATTCGTAATTATATATGAAGAAATCTCTTCAAGCAAGAAATAAAGATTTAGCAAACACACAACGTCAATTAGAATTTCTTTCTAACGGAATTTTTTCTGATGGTGAATTACCTACGTTTGCAAATAAAATAAAGGAAACCAATCAGTTTCCACTTCGTCCTAAAAAATTAGAAATACTTCAAATTAATTTAGGTTATATGTGCAACCAAGTTTGCGCACACTGTCATGTTGATGCTGGTCCAGATCGTAAAGAAATTATGACTACTAAAACCATGCAACAATGTTTAGACGTTATCAAAAAAACAGGAGCGCATACTTTAGATTTAACTGGTGGAGCACCAGAAATGAATCCGAATTTTCGTTGGTTTGTAGAAGAAGCTTCAAAAGCTGGAATCAAAGATTTTATCGTTCGTTCAAACTTAACCATTATTAGAGCCAACAAAAAGTATTACGATTTACCTGAGTTTTTCAAAAAACACAACGTACACGTAGTTTCTTCAATGCCACATTGGACACGTGGAAAAACAGATAAACAACGTGGTAATGGTGTTTTTGATAAATCTATCAAGGCATTACAAATGCTAAATGAAGTTGGTTACGGAATTAAAGGAGGTAACTTAAAATTAGATTTGGTGTATAATCCTTCAGGAGCATTTTTACCTGGAGATCAAATGGCTTTAGAATCTGATTTTAAAAAAGCTTTGAAAGAGGATTTTAATATTGATTTTCATAATTTATTTGCAATTACTAATTTACCTATCAGTAGATTTTTAGATTATTTAATTGCTTCAGAAAATTACGAAGATTATATGTATGCTTTGGTGGAAGCTTACAATCCGTTTGCGGTAGAAAACGTAATGTGTACCAATACATTATCTGTTAGTTGGGATGGAAATTTATATGATTGTGATTTTAACCAAATGTTAAATTTAAAAGTAAACTCTAAAGTAAAACACATTTCTGAATACAACGAAGAGTTATTACAAAACAGAAATATTATTATCAATCAACATTGTTATGGTTGTACAGCTGGCGCAGGAAGTAGCTGTCAAGGAACAGTTGCATAAAAAGACAAAACCCTCAATGAGGGTTTTAATTTACAAACATGGTCCTTCTATAGTTCGAGTAGAACCATCTGGTAACGTATAAGTTGTTGTTTCTGACTTACAAGGTTCTTCTTCTTCACAAGAAGTAAACATTATAACAAAAGCTAATAATGATAATAATTTTAAAGTTTTTTTCATTTTAATTTATTTTTTGGCGCGCAAATATACTATACTAAAACATTATGATTAAATTTTCAATTAGCTTTTTTATATGCTTTAATTGCTTCTCTCAAAAGAATTTGAAACAATTATTAAAGAAACACAACACTGAAAGTGTTCCATATATTTCTGTAAA
>CAZCHR010000008.1:2886-28388 GCA_964498665.1 uncultured Tenacibaculum sp.
TGAAACAATTATTAAAGAAACACAACACTGAAAGTGTTCCATATATTTCTGTAAATGATTTAAAAAAAGATACTGAAAAAGTAATTTTACTAGACTCTAGAGAACCTAAAGAATTCAAGGTAAGTCATATTAAAAATGCAATTTGTATAGGTTATGATAATTTTGACCTTAATAAAACCATTGAGAAATTACCATCAAATAAAAATGCGAAAATTGTAGTGTATTGTTCATTAGGTATTCGATCTGAAGATATTGCAGAGAAACTTAAAAAATCAGGTTACACAAATATTTATAATTTATACGGAGGAATTTTCGAATGGAAAAATCAAAATAACACTGTTGTAAATTCAGAAGGAATACAAACAAATAAAGTGCATACTTTTAATAAAGAATGGAGCAAATGGCTTCAGAAAGGAATTAAAATATATGAGTAAAAATTTACTATTAATTTTCACCAGAAACCCTGAATTAGGAAAAGCAAAAACACGTTTAGCAAAATCAGTTGGAGATGAAACTGCTTTAGAAATCTACAAATTTTTATTAGGCAAAACCAAAGAAGTAACTCAGAATTTAACCTGCGATAAAGCAGTTTATTATTCAGTAAAAGTACGAGATAATGATATTTGGGATGCTAATACTTATCAAAAACACCAACAAAAAGGAGAAGATTTAGGTGCTAGAATGCAAAATGCTTTTCAAAATTCATTTGATACTGGTTATGAAAAAACACTAATTATTGGTAGCGATTTGTACGACTTAACTCCAAATCACATTAACGAAGCTTTAAAAAAATTAGACGACAATGATGTTGTTATTGGTCCAGCAGAAGATGGTGGCTATTATCTTCTTGGAATGAAAAAACTACAACCTCATATTTTTGAAAATAAAACATGGGGAACTTCATCTGTTAGAAAAGACACGCTTGAAGATTTAAAAAAAGTAAACGTACATTTGTTAGAAGAACTAAATGATGTAGATGTTATTGAAGACATTGAAAATCATCCTGCATTTCAACAATTTTTAAAGTAAATGTCATTGTAAGGTGCGGAGTAACCTTTTATTAAATAAACAGATTACTTCACCCGTTCCTTATTCGTAAGGACAGAAACATATTTATGAAAAAAAAACAACTACAAGAAACAATAGATTTTTTAAAATCAAACGGAATTACAAATCCCCAAATAGGTATTGTACTTGGTACGGGGTTAGGAAAGTTAGTCGATGAAATTAGCATCGAAAAAGAAATTGCGTATGCTGATATTCCTCATTTTCCACAAGCAACAGTTGAATTCCATTCTGGAAAATTAATTTACGGTGATTTATCAGGAAAAAAAGTTGTGGTTATGTCTGGTCGTTTCCACTTATATGAAGGCTATAATTTATGGAAAGTTACCTACGGAATTAGAACCATGCATGGTTTAGGTATTTCTAACTTATTAATTTCTAATGCAGCTGGAGCTATTAATCTTTCTTATAAAAAAGGAGATTTAATGTTATTAGAAGATCATATAAACTTACAAGGAGGTTCACCTTTAGCATTTAAAGGAGCAAATGAGTTCGGAAATATTTTTGCTGATATGCTAGAACCCTATTCAAAAAAAATCAACAATAAACTGAAAGCTATTGCAAAAGACAACGACATACAATTACATGAAGGAATGTATGCAAGTGTTGTTGGTCCGCAATTAGAAACCAGAGCTGAATATAGAATGTTACAAATTTTAGAAGCTGATGCTGTTGGTATGAGTACCGTACCCGAAGTAATTGTAGCAAAACAAATTGGTTTACCTTGTGCAGCGGTTTCTGTATTAACTGACGAATGTGATCCTAAAAATTTACAACCTGTAGACATTGCCGAAATTATTGCCGTAGCAGGTAAAGCTGAACCAAAAATGATTACCTTATTTAAAGAATTAATAAAACAATTATAGAATCAAGACTTTTAGACTCAAGAATCAAGACAAACCAATTTGCCTTGTATCTTGTTTCTTGTCTCTCTTATCTTAAAAAAACATGAGTTATTTAGATACTACACATAATGTTTATAAAGAAGCTGCACTAACACCAGATGTTGGCTTGTGCTGTACTACAAATCCTATTTGGGAATTACCAGGGTTAAAAATTCCAAAAATCATGCAAGAAATGAATTACGGTTGTGGTTCTACAGTGCATGCACGCGACCTAACTAATAATCCAAAAATGTTATACGTTGGTGTTGGTGGCGGAATGGAATTATTACAATTTGCTTATTTTAACAGAAACAAAGGTGGAATAATTGGTTTAGATGTTGTTGACGAAATGTTAGAAGCATCACGTAAAAACTTTAAAATTGCTGAAGAACAAAACGATTGGTTTAAATCTGATTTTGTTGATTTACGTAAAGGTGATGCAATGAATTTACCTGTAGAAGATAACTCTATTGATGTTGCTGCACAGAATTGTTTATTCAATATTTTTAAGGAAGATGATTTACAAAAAGCCATTGCAGAAATGTATCGTGTATTAAAACCACACGGACGTTTAGTAATGAGTGACCCTACTTGCGAGCAAGAAATGAATGACGAATTACGTAACGACGAACGTTTACGTGCATTATGTTTAAGCGGAAGTTTATCGATTGCTAATTATGTAAAAGCATTAACCGATGCTGGTTTTGGAACTATTGAAATTAGAGCCAGAAAACCATACAGAATTTTAGATCCAAAGAATTACCCAACTGATGAATTAATTTACATAGAATCTATTGAAGTAGCAGCAATTAAAGATCCTATGCCAGCAGACGGACCTTGTGTATTTACAGGTAAAGCCGCAATCTACTATGGTGATGAAGATTATTTTGATGACGGAGCAGGACATACCTTATTAAAAAATCAACCTTTAGCTATTTGCGATAAAACTGCTGCTGCTTTAAAAGCTTTAGGTAGAGACGATATTTATTTTTCAGAATCTACTTACCATTACGATGGCGGCGGATGTTGTTAGTCGATAATCGACATTATATTAAAAACCACATCCAGAACGAAGTGGAGGGATTTTTAAAATTAGTTGTAAACTATATGATTACTTCAAAATTTAAGTTTTTCGTAATGACCTCAATAAAACTAAACCCTTGCGTATTGTGAGGGTTTTTTATTGCATGAATTTATTTTGATTTTTAAGTTATTTTCAGATAATTTCGCTAACTCCTGATATAAGTCATTAAAACAGACTCATATCATTAAAGTTAGCAGTAATTAACGTAACCATCTTAAACGTTTTGCATCTTAATTATATAACTGATGAAAAATATTAAATATTATGAAAACTAAAATTTTAACTCTATTCCTAACTTTAGGAATTCTTGTTTTTACAAGTTGTAATAATGATGAAAATTCAGAATTTGAATCAACTAAAATGAATTTTACCGAAATTGGAAAAGGAGTATTATATGGAAATGGACAAGAAGGAATTTCTCAATCTAATGTAATAATTTCAAATGTAAATGACTGGCAAAGTAATAATTTCAAATGTAAATGACTGGCAAAATCTAATTTCTCAAATGAATTCTGTAAATAATGTAAGTGATGATTTTACGGAAACTGAAATCAACTTCAATAAATTTACTGTATTTGCTATTTTCCTTGAAGTTAAAAGTAACGGTTGGGAAATTGGAACTGAAACCGTGACTGAAAATCAAAATAGTATTTCTATTTCAACTTTAGAAACTGAATATGTTACTACCGTAATTACTCAACCATTTAGTATAGTTAAAGTTCCTAAAGCCAATAATAGTAGAGTAAACTACTTCCGACAAAAGTATATCCCAATTATGGAGAATTCGACCACGTCCGAATCCGCTCGGAATTGCGAGTGTCATTGACAAACCGAAAATCAACGTATTTTAACTTGTAACTGACGGTTAGCTAAACCTTTAAAATTACACCAACCAAAATTCGTTTTATAATCCTGATGAAAACTTTTAAAGGAACACACCTTCAATTTAACTAAGTAATGGAGAATAAAAAAAACTATTGGTCAGTTTGTGAAGAATGTAAAGGAGAAGGAAAAAAAAGAGAGAGAGTTGGTAAAAGAGCCAAACTTCGTTACGAAATCGCTTTAGATAAATTTGAAAAATCTAATAACCAAGAAATAGCTCCTACTCCTCCTAAAGGAGGAATCGCTCCTTGTAAAAAATGTTTAGGTTCTGGCTTAGTTGAAACGTTAAATACTCCTATTCTTGATACAAAAAACTATCCACATGTTGCTATTATTGGTGGCGGAATTGGAGGTGTTGCATTAGCAGTTGCTTGTTTACATCGTAAAATACCTTTTACACTTTATGAACGAGATCTTAACTTCGATACAAGATCTCAAGGTTATGGTTTAACACTACAACAAGCCAGTAAAGCTATTCATGGTTTTGGTATTTCTTACTTAAAAAAAGGTCTTGTTTCAACAAAACACGTAGTTCATACTACAGATGGTGAAATTATTGGTGAATGGGGCGCAAAAAAATGGTTGAATCCCGATCCGAAGATACCAACAAAACGCACAAACATACATATAGCACGTCAATCGTTACGTTTAGAGTTATTGGAGCAACTTAATAATCAAAGTATTATTCAGTGGAATCATCAATTAATAGATTTTAAAGAATCAGAAGATGATCGAATTCTACTTAATTTTAACGTAAACGGAGAAACAAAAACTGCAAAAGCAAATCTTATTGTTGGAGCTGATGGTATTCGCAGTACCGTTAGAAAAAAACTAATTGGTGATAAAATCACACCTCTACAATATTTAGGTTGCATTGTAATATTAGGAATTTGTCCGTTAAAAGATTTAGAACATCTTAATAGCTCATTATTAGATTCATCTACCGTATTTCAAACAGCAAATGGTAATGAGCGAATTTACATGATGCCTTACGATAAAGACACCATAATGTGGCAACTTAGTTTCCCTATGCCTGAAAATGAAGCAAAAAAATTAAGCGCTTTAGGAAGGAAAGCTTTAAAAGAAGAAGCATGTAAAAGAACCAAATGGCACAGTCCAATACCTGAAATACTATCTACAACAGATGAATCTAAAATTTCAGGTTACCCTGTTTACGATAGAAAATTACTTACACCTGAATTATTAGAAAAAGGAGAAAAAATAACACTTATTGGAGATGCAGCGCATCCAATGAGTCCGTTTAAAGGTCAGGGAGCTAATCAAGCTTTATTAGATGCTTTATCATTGGCAAGGGAAATCGCAAAAAAATGCGGACCTTCATCTAAATGGAGAGAAATTGGAATACGAGAAAATGTATTAAATTCATTTGAATCTGAAATGCTAACCCGTAGCGCTTCAAAAGTAAAAGGATCTGCTGAAGCAGCAGCTTTTTTACATTCAGAAGTTGTACTTCAAAAAGGAAACATGACAAGAGGAAGTTTTGTTAAAGAGCAAAAAAAGAATGACGTTTAAATTTAGCTTGACTCCTAACTAGTTTCTCAATAACTTCGCTAACTCTTGATACAAATCATTAAAACGAATCAATATCAATGAGTTGTAAGTAATGCGGAAATCGTGCTAAACAACAACATTTGAACTAAAAAACCCAACCGCACAAACAGCACATTTATTTTTTCCCAAACACTTCATCCAACGCTTAAAAAATAAAAGAGCTGTTTTTTTCCACCTCAAAAAAAATCACAAACTTGATATAAAAATCGCAAATTAATATTAGATTTGCTAAAAATAGGTCAAATCATTTTTTGATAAAATTATAATTATGGCAAGTTTCGGACATTTTATTAAAACTGAAAGAGAAAAAAGAGAATGGACACAAACTGAATTTGGAGCAAAAATCGGAATTAATTCAAGTGCAATAAGCAGAATTGAAAATGGAACTCAAAAGTTCAGCAAATCCAAATTGAAATCACTCGCTACTTTATTTGAATATGAGTTGCAAAACATAACGGACTTATTTTTTGCTGACAAATTTGCAAGAGAAGCTTTTAAATACAAGTGTTCAGACTCTATTTTTTCAGTAGCAGAAGACACAGCAAATTACATTAAGAACACCAACTTAAACAGGCTGAATTAGATTTATGAAAACTACATTAAAATACATAGACTTGTTTTCTGGGGCTGGTGGCTTCTCTTTAGGTTTTGACAACAAAGGTTTTCAAAATGTTTTCTCTATTGATATTGAGCCAAGTTTTTGTGAAACATATAAACACAATTTTTCTAATCATCAACTTATTGAAAAAGACATTTGTGATTTATCCGACTCTGAAATAAAATATCTCAAAGAGTTTGACGAAATAGATGTTGTAATTGGTGGGCCACCTTGCCAAGGATTCAGTATAGCTGGAAATATTGGAAGAAAGTTTGTTGACGACCCAAGAAATAGATTATTTAAAGAATTTGTAAGAGTCGTGAAAGTTGTAAAACCAAAATTCTTTGTAATGGAGAATGTTGCAAGATTATACACTCACAACAAAGGTGCAACAAGAAACGAAATAATAAAAGATTTTGAAAAACTTGGATATAAAGTGGATTGTAAGATTTTAAATTCAGCAGATTACGGTGTTCCTCAAGTTAGAAAAAGAGTAATATTTATTGGTACTTCAACAAATCAAAAAATTGAATTCCCACAACAAGAAGTAGAAAACTATGTTTCTGTAAAAGAAGCATTATCAAAATATCCAAAATTAAAATCTGGTGAGGAATCTTCGATTCCTAACCACATTGCAATGTCACATTCAGAACAAATGCTTACCAAAATGAGTTATGTTTCTGATGGTGGCGATAGAAATGAAATTCCAGTAAAAATTAGGCCAAAGTCTGGTGATGTTAGAAAATATATAAAATACGCAAGTGACAAACCTTCGGTTTGTGTTACTGGCGATATGCGTAAAATCTTTCACTATGAGCAGAATAGAGCATTGACTGTCCGTGAACTTGCAGAATTACAGTCATTTCCTGATGACTTTGTTTTCAAAGGAAATAGAATATCACAACAACAACAGGTTGGTAATTCTGTTCCACCTAAAATGGCAGAAGCAATTGCAAAAGTAATTATCAAAATGAGTAAAAATGTTTAAGTATCCTAAAGTCAACTATATAGGCAATAAAGAAAAAATTGCACAATGGATTTGTGACCAATTCCCAAAAGATGCGGAAACACTTTTTGATGCTTTTTCTGGAGGTTGTTCTTTAAGCTATGAAGCTAAATGTAGAGGTTTAGAAGTTTATACAAATGATATTTTAGAAATAAATTATCATATTGCAAATGCTTTAATCAAAAATAATAAATCTCTTTTAACCAAGGAGGATATTGATATCATATTTTCTGGAAAACCGTTTGAGGGTTTTATGTTCGATAATTATTCGGAAGTATATTTTTTTTCAGAAGAATGCAAAGAACTTGATTTATATAGAAAAAATATAGAAAAATTAGATTCAGAAGAAAAAAAATCATTAGCTTTTTCTTTAATAAGAAGAGCTATGATTAGAAAAATGCCATATTCTCGCTTTAATCTTAATTGGGACAAAATTGTTCAATTACGTGATGAAGAATATAGTTATGAAAAGTACAAACGAAGAAGAGCTTATCACAATCAATCATTCAAATTTCATTTCTTAAAAAATTTAGACGACTATAACAATGCTGTTTTTAATAACAATAAAGAAAATAAAGCTTATAATGATGATGTTTTTAATTTATTAGATACAGTTTCAGCTGATATAATTTATTTAGACCCACCATACACAGGTACAATGAATAATTACTTTGGCTTTTATGGTTTAGTAGATGATTTTATTACCTCAAAGAAAACAAAACCTTTTGAGAATAATTTTATTAATAAAAAAATTGCAGTTGAGTTGTTTGATAATTTATTTTCAAAATTATCAAATTTCAAATATTGGTATTTAAGTTATAATAACTCGTCTTATCCTTCAAAAGATGAACTTTTATACTTACTAAATAAATATTCGAATAATGTTCAAGTAATTGAGAAAAAACACGTGTATAAAATCACAGGAAAAGAAAAAAAAGAAACTAATAAAGAATATTTATTTATTGTAAAAAATGAGTTATCTCAAAAAAATATTAAAAAAGATTATGCCACAGCAGAATTATGAGAATTATTGGAGAGTAACACTCGCCTACACAGGCTTCCATAATCAAAAATTTAGAACAACATTAAAGATTTGCTTAGATTTTATAGATGAATTTCATCCAATCGAATATGATTCAGATGTTTACAGTTTATTAGAAGCTCGAATTCAAAAAGCTATCCCAAAATTAGGTAAAGACTCGGATGCATCAAATCGAAAAGCAATAAATCAATGTGTTAAATTAGGATTTATCGAACCTTTTTTAACAGGATATCATAAAAATGCTAAAGATTTTGTAGAAGCAAAAACTAATAAAAGAAGGAATACGTTACTATCTAAAATAGTTTATGCTAATGCCAAATTTAATAGTTCTGTGACTAATAATGATAATTGGAGTCAAATGAACTTTTTAATTAAAACTCTTGAAGAAGTTGGCTTTCTATCTGCCGAGGACATTATTTCCTTAATGACAATTGACATTTCTGAAATCAAAAAAGGTTATGTGACAAGGGAGGAAATTGATGTTGCTTTAAAAGCTATTGATTCAGGATTTATTGAGCGAAAATATAATCAAATAGACCATTTCAAAAATGTTTTAGGTAAGTTAGATGAAATTAAGTTTGTGAAAAATAATGGTGTATACGAACTATACTTTACAGAAGACGCAAAAAGAATCTTTGGTGAAGATTTAGGTCAAGAATCAAAAAAGAGAAACCCATATTTACATCTATTATACAAAAAAGAATTATATGAAGAGTCAAAAGAGAAATATCAAGATGAGAAAACTTGTTATTTTGAAAAAAGAATATATCCAGTCGTTATAGCAAGTCATATTAAACCATTTATTGAATCTGAAGAAGATGAAGCTTATGACCCAGATAATGGATTGTTGTTAAGCCCAACTATTGATTCCTTATTTGATGGTCGCAA
Organism: uncultured Tenacibaculum sp.; assembly: GCA_964498665.1. Lineage (GTDB taxonomy): Bacteria > Bacteroidota > Bacteroidia > Flavobacteriales > Flavobacteriaceae > Polaribacter. Next base: position 11,908 of record CAZCHR010000008.1, read on the forward strand.
AGAAAAACCGCCATATTTATCTTTCAATGATGATGGTTCAATAATTTTTTCTGATAGATTAGATGAGAAAGTAAAAGATTTTTGGAAAGATTATTCACTTGAAGAAAATATATTAAATGAAAAAAGAAAAGAATACTTGGCTTATCACAGAAACTTAATGATTGAAATTGATGCCAACGCATAAAGCCATACACATTTGCAATTCACACCAGCCAACGCTTCACCAAAAATTGCAAAAGAGTATGTCTTGCCAACGCTCACATTTGAATTATGTACTTGCAAAGTTAAATGCTAAATCACGCAACTACTAATAGCCAAGACCGTTAGCGAAATCAAGCAAACAAAGTAGCAAAAGCTTCTTCAATTTTACTCACTAAAATCAGTTTTATAGTATGGTTTTTACTCGTAATCTTATTGTATTTAGACGTTACAAAAGTTTTATATCCTAATTTTTCTGCTTCTGTAATTCGTTGATCTATTTTAGATATTGGTCTAATTTCACCAGCTAAACCAACCTCGGCTGCAAAACATACATTTGGGTTAATCGCCATATCTTGATTTGATGATAAAATTGCTGCAACAACTGCTAAATCTATCGCGGGATCATCTACTTGAATACCTCCTGTTACATTTAAAAACACATCTTTTGCTCCTAATTTAAAACCTGCACGTTTTTCTAACACCGCTAAAATCATATGCAATCTTTTCAAATTATAACCAGTTGTTGTTCGCTGTGGAGTTCCGTATACAGCAGTTGAAACCAATGCTTGAATTTCGATCATTAACGGACGAATACCTTCTAAAGTAGATGCGATTGCAGTTCCGCTTAAATCTCCATCTTTTTTAGATATCAATATTTCTGACGGATTTGAAACCTCTCTCAATCCGCTTGATAACATTTCGTAAATCCCTAATTCGGCAGTAGAACCAAAACGGTTTTTTTGTGAGCGTAAAATACGATATGTATGATTTCTATCTCCTTCAAATTGTAAAACCACATCTACCATGTGTTCTAAAATTTTAGGTCCAGCAATATGTCCTTCTTTATTAATATGTCCAATTAACAATACTGGAGTCGCTGTTTCTTTGGCAAACTTTATCAGTTCAGCTGAAGTTTCACGTATTTGAGAAATACTTCCTGGTGAAGCTTCGATAGAATTTGTATGTAATGTTTGAATAGAATCGATTACCAATACATCTGGCTGAACTTCTTCTATATTTTTAAATATTTTTTGCGTACTTGTTTCTGTAAGAATTAAACAATTAGAATTTTTTATATTTAATCGTTCTGCTCGCATTTTTATTTGTGATTGACTTTCCTCTCCTGAAACATACAATACTTTTTGTGGAATTTGTAAAGCGATTTGTAACAATAAAGTTGATTTACCTATTCCTGGTTCACCACCTAATAAAACTACTGCACCTTTTACTAAACCACCACCAAGAACTGCATCTAACTCTTGATTTTTAGTACCGAATCGTTCTTCTGGATTTAATTGAATGTCTTCTACTCGTAAAGGTTTAGAAACTCTTTTTTCTACATTTGTTGGTGTTTTCCAATTCCTTTTTTCTTCTTTTTGAATTACTTCTTCAACAATGGTATTCCATTCTTTACAAGCATTACATTGCCCTACCCATTGTGCATGTTGAGTTCCACAATTTTGACAAAAAAAAGTAGTTTTGGTTTTAGCCATTTAAAAGAGTTTTAAAACTTAAAAGAAATTGATAAATAATCTACTATTACTTTTTATTCTTGTTATAAATAGGAAGTAATAAAAAGGCTAATCCACCAAAAACAATAATCATTGCAGTTTGAGCTGTCCACATAATCCATCCGAAAGCTGTTGCTGGTTCTTCTGCAATATTAAACAAAGCCAAAGCTCCTGCTACTGCTACTGGATATAAACCAATACCTCCGTTTGTTGCAGCAATGCTAAATCCACCTGCAATAAAACCTATTAAAACACCACCAAAAGGCACATTCAAACCTTCAATTGTTGGTATTGTAGCCCAAAACATCATTACATACATTAACCAAATGAATACTGTATGAAAAATAAATGCCCATTTATGTTTCATTTTAAAAATACTTGTAGCGCCTTCAACCAAACCTCCTACAAAATTTTTAATTTTTAAGCCTATACCTGATTTGGCTTTTTTTACATATATACTTAAAAAATAAAAGCCGAAAACAACCACACCTAAAATTAATGCAATTTTTGTTGGGTTAAAATTCTTAGTTAATAATTCATAAATAAAATCGAACTGAACAAAAAGTGTAATTGTAATAATACTTAACATCATTATCATATCAGCAATTCTTTCAGCCACAATAGTTCCGAAACCTTTTTCGAACGGAATATCTTCATAATTTGTCATTACCGCTGCACGAGAGACTTCTCCTGCTCTTGGAACTGCATAATTTACTAAATATGCTACTAAAACTGCCATTGTACTATTACCAAAATCTGGTTTATAACCCATCGGTTCTAATAAAAATTTCCAACGATATGCTCTTGACAAATGACTTAAAATTCCGAAAAATAATCCTAAAGCAATCCACCAATAATTAGCATCTTTAAAATATTGAAATAAAGTTTCGATTGAAACTTTTGACAATGAGTACCAAACTAAAAAACCTCCCAAAATGAGAGGTAATATAATTTTTAAGACTTTCTTTATATCCAAAACTATGTAAGTGTATTATCTGCTTCGTTAGGAAAAACTAATGATGGTTTAAACTTTTTAGCTTCTTCTAACTCCATAAAAGCATAAACAATTAAAATTAACACATCGCCCTTTGCAACTTTTCTTGCAGCAGCACCGTTTAAAGTAATCTCCCCACTTCCTCTTGGTCCTGGAATTGCATACGTTTCTAAACGCTCACCATTATTGTTATTTACAATCTGAACACGTTCTCCTTCTATAATTCCTGCAGCATCCATCAAATCTTCGTCAATGGTAATGCTCCCTATATAATTTAAATCTGCACCAGTAACTTTTACTCGGTGGATTTTAGATTTTACTACTTGTACTAACATAATGCAAAAATAGTTGTTTTTTAATGATTAATTAATTGTTGATGATGAATTTATTTCAAACGAATATTATCAATCAAACGAATTTCTCCTGCAAAAACAGCTATAAAAGCTCGATATTTTTTGTTTGATTCTATAGTTGACGCTGTTTGTAATGTTTTTTCATCGGCAATGGTAAAATACTCCAATTCTAACAACGAATGTTTTTTAAATTGTTTCTCAACCCATTTAGTTAATTCATCTGCATTTTTTATGCCAAATTTCTTTTTAGCCTTCTTTAATGTTTTATAAATAAAAGGAGCAGCATTTCTATGTTCTTTAGTTAAACGTGCATTACGCGAACTCATAGCTAAACCATCACCTTCTCTAAAAATATCACGTCCTTTAATTTTTACTGATAGCTTATGCTTTTCTACCATTTTTTTGATGATCTGCAACTGCTGAAAATCTTTTTTACCGAAATATGCTTTATCTGGATTTACAATTTCAAATAAAGTCTTTACTATAGTTCCAACTCCATCAAAATGTCCATCACGAAACTTCCCCTCCATTTGATGCTCTAACCCATCAAAGTCAAACTTATCAGAATTAATATTATCACTATATATTTCTTCTACCGAAGGTACAAAAAGCACATCGCAGTCTACACTTTGTAATAATTTGATATCATTATCAAGAGTTTTGGGATATTTTTTTAAATCTTCTTTATTATCAAACTGTGTCGGGTTTACAAAAATACTCACAACCGTAAGATCATTTTTTTTCTTTGCTCTTTTTACAAGCGATAAATGTCCTTGATGTAAAGCTCCCATAGTAGGAACAAAACCTATAGATTTTTTTTCGTTTTTTTGTTGTGATAAAAAATCTTTTAATTCTGATTTAATTTTGAAAATTTTCATTCTTTTATAATTGGAATCAGTGCGAAATTAGCAATTTAACATCATTTTAGCATAAATTTTCGTATTTTTGCACCTTCAATTTAAGAGACAGATTTAATGAAGGACAAGAGAATATTATATGTTTCGTCTGAGGTAACACCTTATTTACCAGAAACGGAATTATCATCTACTGCATTTAACGTTGCTAAAAATGCACATTCTAAAGGAGTTCAAACCCGTATTTTCATGCCTCGTTTTGGGGTAATAAATGAACGAAGACATCAATTACATGAAGTAATTCGTTTGTCTGGAATGAACTTGATTATTAACGATATGGATATGCCTTTAATAATTAAAGTAGCCTCTATACCTAAAGAAAGAATGCAAGTTTATTTCATTGATAATGATGAATATTTTAAGCGTAAAGCTGTATACTCTGATGAAGATGACAAGTTATTTAACGATAACGATGAACGTATGATTTTCTTTGCAAAAGGTGTTGTTGAAACAGTTAAAAAATTAAACTGGGCTCCAGATATTATTCATGTTCATGGATGGATGGCTTCTTTACTTCCTTTATATTTAAGAGAATTTTATAAGGAAGAACCATTGTTCGCAGAAAGTAAGATTGTAACTTCGCTGTACGATAAAAATTTTGATGGTGAATTAAATAGTGGATTAGCAAGCAAAATTCGTTTTGATAAAGTTGATGAGGCTAAAATTTCTACAGTAGAAACTCCAAACCAAATCAATATATTAAAAAGTGCTATTGAAAATTCAGACGCTATCGTAAAAGGAAGCGAAAGTTTACCAGATGAAATTAATGATTTTATCAACGAAAAAGAAGTTAAAGTTTTAGAGTTTCAATCTGAAGAAGTTTTAACAGAAGCATATTTAGAATTTTATAAAGAAAACGTTTTAGAAATAAGCGAATAATTAAGAATGATTAGAAAAATTGGTGGTTTAGGTATTAGTTTACTTTGTTTAGTAGCTATTATATCATGTGAAAAAGATTTTAATGACATTGGTAGTAGTGTTGTTAATAATACAAAATTCGAAACAGGAGAAATCTTATTAGATGTAGAAATTATAACACCTAATGAAGAACCTTCTTTAAATTTATCAAGTGTTAGAGCTGATAATATTGAACTTGGACAGCTTGGAAACTTAGGCAATCTGGACGAGTATTGGTTAGGTGTATACAATGAACCAAACATTAAAGGAATAGAAGCTTCTATTGTATCTCAAGTACGCATACCTACTGATAGGTCTTTTACAAATAACAAAACCTATGAAACTACTGATGAAGTACTTCCTCCTATTTTAGATGAAGTTATTTTAAAAATCCCTTTACAAGCTACTTTAGATGGAAAATATGATAATAAAAGCCCTAAATTCAATCTAGATAATATCTTAGGAGATAAAACTAAAAAATTTACAATTAATGTATACCAAAATAATACTTTTTTAAGTTTGTTAAATCAAACAGAAACTTATAAGAAAAATATTTATTTATCTAATCAAGATTATTTAAAAGGAACTCTACTTGGTTCTGTATCTGATTTTAAGTTTGATTTTAATGAAATTACAAAAGACTCTGTTTTTTATTTTAATAGAACTGTTCAAGCAAACCCTATTAGAACTTTTAAAGACTCTATAAAAATTAAGAATGGTAATACCATAAATTCTAATCCTTTTAAATATATTAAATTAAGTAAAAACTTCTTTCAAACTAATTTCATAGATAACTATGAAGAAGCTGATTTTCAGAACCAAAATACTTTTAACGATAAAATATTAAAAGGGTTAATTATTGAAGTTATAGATCAAGGAAATAATGGAGCAGCAGTACCTTTAACTTTCTCAGGTAATTTAAGCCCTTCTATTGATCTTTTATTAACTTCAACTGTAAAGAATAAAGATGGTATTGTAATTGATTCTATTTCTAAGAATCATAGTTACGCACTTTCTAATGGCATTAGCAATAGCATTTACAAAATGTCGCCTATTTCAACAGCTGTACCAGCAAATAACTTTGTTGTTCAAGGTACTGCAGGAATTATGGCCAAAATAAAAATTATTGACAATACCAAATTACAAGAATTAAAAAATAATAATTGGTTAATTAACGATGCCTTATTAACATTTTATGTTAATGAAAATATTAATAGTGATAAAAATATAATTCCTCAAAAATTATTTATCTATCAAGATAAAAATAATGGAAGTGGAGGATCAACTGCAACTCAAATAACTGATGCATATAAAGAAAGTGCTACTTTTGGTGGTAATTTAGAATTAAACGAAGATAAACCAGAAAAATATTCTTTTAGAATTGTAGATTATATTTCTGATTTATTAGATGGTACTACTAGTGATATTTCTCCCCTTGTTTTAAAAGTTTTCAACAATCCAACTGATAATGCTATTAAAAACAATGCTTTAGATGAAAATGTAAGAACCTACAACTGGAACCCTAGAGGTGTGACATTATTAGATGGTAATGAAACTGCTAACGGAAATAAAAGAGCTGTATTAAAAATATCATATTCAAAAGAAAAATAAGAAATTGCTATGTGTGGAATTACTGGATATATAGGACCTAGAGATGCGTACCCTATTGTAATAAACGGATTAAAACGTTTAGAATATAGAGGTTATGATAGTGCTGGAATAATGATGTATGATGGTGAATCAATACATTTATCTAAAACTAAAGGAAAGGTTTCAGATTTAGAAATCATAACCAACCAAGAAGAAAAAAGAAAATTAGGAAAAATAGGAATAGGACACACTAGATGGGCTACTCACGGTGTACCAAATGACACAAATTCTCATCCTCATTTTTCTCAATCAGGAAATTTAGTTATTGTTCATAATGGAATCATTGAAAACTATGATACCATTAAAAAAGAGTTAATTTCTAGAGGTTATACTTTTAAAAGCGATACTGATACTGAAGTTTTAATAAATCTTATAGAGGAAGTTAAAAAAACTGAAAATTGTAAACTTGGTAAAGCTGTTCAAATAGCTTTAACGCAAGTTATTGGAGCTTACGCCATCGCTGTTTTTGATAAAACAAAACCAAACGAACTAATCGTAGCTCGTTTAGGTAGTCCAATTGCAATTGGAATAGGTAAAGACAATAAAGAATTTTTTGTAGCTTCTGATGCTTCACCTTTTATTGAATACACAAAAGATGCTGTTTATTTAGAAGATGGTGAGTTAGCAATAATTAAGAAAGATAAAGGTATTAAAGTTCGTGTTATTGAAAATGATAAAGAAATTGACCCTAACATTCAAGAGCTTCAATTAAGTTTGGATCAAATTGAAAAAGGCGGTTATGATCACTTTATGTTAAAAGAAATTCATGAACAACCGAAAGCAATTATTGACACCTATAGAGGTAGAATGTTAGCCAATGAAGGTATAATTCGTATGGCTGGAGTTGATGATAACATGTCTAAGTTTTTAAATGCTGATAGAATTATAATTATTGCTTGCGGTACTTCATGGCATGCTGGTTTAGTTGGAGAATACTTATTTGAAGACATGACTCGTGTTCCTGTAGAAGTCGAATATGCTTCTGAATTCAGATATAGAAATCCAATAATTACACCGAAAGATGTTGTGATAGCTATTTCTCAATCTGGTGAAACAGCAGATACTTTAGCCGCTATAAAATTAGCTAAATCTAAAGGAGCTTTTGTTTTTGGAGTATGTAATGTTGTTGGATCATCAATAGCTAGAGAAACTAATGCTGGAGCTTACACTCACGCTGGTCCAGAAATCGGTGTTGCTTCAACAAAAGCGTTTACAACTCAAATTACTGTATTAACGTTAATTGCATTAAAACTAGCACAAGAAAAAGGGACTTTATCTAAATCTGCTGTAAATAACTATTTACAAACAATGCAACAAATTCCTTCTCAAGTAGAGAAACTACTGGAAATAGATGCTAAGGTTAAAGAAATCGCTGCTGTTTATAAAGATGCTAAAAACTGTTTATATTTAGGTCGTGGATTTAATTTTCCTGTAGCCCTAGAAGGAGCATTGAAATTAAAAGAAATCTCATACATTCATGCTGAAGGTTATCCTGCTGCAGAAATGAAACATGGACCAATTGCTTTAATTGATGAAAATATGCCAATTTTTGTTATCGCAACTAGCAGAGGTCATTATGAAAAAGTAGTAAGTAACATTCAAGAGATTAAATCTAGAAGTGGTAAAATTATAGCAATAATTACCGAAGGTGACGAAACTGTTAAAGAAATTGCTGATCACGTTATTGAAATACCTGATACTGAAGAGGCTTTAACACCATTATTAACTACCATTCCTTTTCAACTTTTATCTTACCATATCGCTGTTATGTTAAATAAAAATGTAGATCAACCTAGAAACTTAGCTAAATCAGTTACTGTAGAATAACTGACTTATATTATAAAATAAAATCCCGAGTTAATAACTCGGGATTTTTTTATTCATCTTTTTCAAAAATGACATAAACAGGAAAATGATCAGAAAAACCTCCTTGATACCATGGACCAATATAAGTTCTAAAAGGACTTCCCTTAAATTTTCCTTTATGAAAACGCAACCAATCTTTCTTTAAAATAGCAGCCTTTAAAAAAGTATGTTTACTTTTATCTGTATCAAAAAAATCCCTAGAAAAAATAATTTGATCAAATAAATGCCATTTTTTGTAGAAAGTTAAAGTTCCCTCTCCTTTATTAAACAAAGGCTTCATAGGGTTATATAAATCATCTGTCACTAAATAATCTTTTACACTCTCGCTCGTTGGATCATCATTAAAATCACCCATAATAATAAACTTCGCATTTTTATCTTTAGCTTTCACATCATCAATAACTTCTTGGACTAATTTAGCTGCTTTAATGCGTTTATGTTTAGTCTCTACATCTCCATGTCTTCTTGATGGCCAGTGGTTAACTAAAACATAAGTTATTTCTCCATTTAAAATACCTTTAACAAGTAAAAGATCTCTCGTATAATCCACTTCACCTTCTTCATCTTTTAAATAAAGTGGATGATTAGTAGAAGAAATTACATTGAAAAAATCTTGATTATACATTAAGGCTACATCAATACCTCTTTCATCTTGCGAATCATAATGCACATAACTATAATTAAATTTTGATAAATTTTTATGCTTCGTTAGATCTTTGAGTACTTTTGAATTTTCTACTTCTACCAAACCTACTAAAACAGGTGGAAATGCAGATTGATTGTTCCCTATTTGACTTATTACTGAAGTTATTTTTTTGATTTTATGCTTATATCTATTAATATTCCATTTTCGCTTACTAGAAGGCGTAAAATCTTCGTCTATAGTTAACGGGTTATCAAATGTATCAAATAAATTTTCTACATTATAAAAAGCAATTGTAAACCTATTTTTTCTTTTAGTTTTTATCATTAATAAATATTTACTATAATCTAAAATTACAAAAAAAGCACGCTATAAATAGCGTGCTTATAAATATATATAATTTAAATTGTTTATTAAACAACTCCTTGATCTAACATTGCATCAGCTACTTTTACGAAACCTGCTACATTTGCTCCTTTAACGTAATCTACAAAACCATCAGCTTGCGTACCGTACTCAACACAAGAAGCGTGAATATCATCCATAATTTGATTTAATTTAGCGTCAACTTCTTCTCTAGTCCAATTGTAACGTAAAGAGTTTTGACTCATTTCTAAACCAGATGTAGCAACCCCACCTGCATTTGATGCTTTTCCTGGAGCGAATAAGATCTTCGCTTCTAAAAATGCTTCAATAGCTTCTGGTGTAGATGGCATGTTTGCACCTTCTGCAACACAAATACATCCGTTTGATAATAATGTTTTTGCTTCTTCACCATTTAACTCATTTTGAGTTGCACATGGTAAAGCAACATCACATTTAACTCCCCAAGGTCTTTCTCCTTTAAAGAATTTTGCGTTTGGATATTTCTCTACATATTCATTAATTCTTCCTCTACGAACATTTTTAATTTCCATAACGTGTGCTAATTTCTCAGCATCAATTCCGTCAGCATCATAAATATACCCTGAAGAGTCAGACATAGTAACCACTTTACCTCCTAATTCGGTAACTTTTTCTGTAGCATATTGTGCAACATTTCCAGAACCAGAAACTGCAACAATTTTACCATTAAAAGAATCTCCTTTAGTTTTTAACATGTTTTGTGCAAAATACACATCACCATAACCTGTTGCCTCTGGACGGATTAATGATCCTCCCCAAGATGCTCCTTTACCTGTTAAAACACCAACAAATTCGTTACGTAATTTTTTATATTGACCAAACATAAATCCGATTTCTCTACCACCAACACCAATATCTCCAGCAGGAACATCAGTATTAGCACCAATATGACGGAATAACTCAGACATAAAAGCTTGACAAAAAGCCATTACTTCTCTATCTGATTTTCCTTTTGGATTAAAGTCAGAACCTCCTTTACCTCCACCCATTGGTAAAGTTGTTAAAGAGTTTTTGAAAACCTGCTCAAATCCTAAAAATTTTAAAATTGACAAGTTAACTGATGGATGAAAACGTAAACCACCTTTATAAGGTCCAATAGCAGAGTTAAACTCAACTCTATATCCTCTGTTTACTTGAGTTTCACCATTATCATCAACCCAAGGAACTCTAAACATTAAAGTTCTTTCAGGTTCAACCATTCTTTCTAACAATTTTTTCCCTTGATATTTAGGGTTGTTTTCTATAAATGGAATTACAGTTTCTGCAACTTCATGTACTGCTTGCAAAAATTCTGGTTCATTAGAATTACGTTCCTTAACGTAATCCATAAATGCATTTATTTTAGATTCCATAATCTAGTTGTTGTATTATTATTGTTTTAATAATTTCGTTGTGCAAATATAATTAATTTACAATTTCTTAAATTTAAAAAAAGTAATTATTTAAGTATTTTCTGATATTTATCTATCCTTTTCTTGAGTTTAATTTTAATAGTCGATAACTCTTCTTAAAACCTACATACATTTTGATTTAAAAATATTAAATTTGCAGCCTAATTTTTGACAGAAACGATGTTAGACAAGGTAAAAGAATTAATTGGTGATGTGCAAGCTTTCAAAGCAACCTCTAAAGAGGAAGTAGACGCTTTTAGAATAAAATATTTAGGTAGTAAAGGTTTATTAAAAGATTTATTTGCAGAGTTTAAAAATGTTGATGCAGCGATGCGTAAAGATTTTGGACAAGCTTTAAATAATTTAAAAAAATCAGCCGAAGGTAAAGTTACCGAATTAAATGAAAGTTTAGAAAGCGCAATAGAAGATAAAGGTGTTTATGGTGATTTAACACGCCCATCAGAACCAATTAATTTAGGTTCACGCCATCCAATATCTTTAGTTAGAAATCAAATTATTGAGGTATTTAACCGTATTGGTTTTACCGTTTCTGAAGGACCAGAAATTGAAGATGATTGGCATAATTTTACAGCATTAAATTTACCAGAATATCACCCAGCACGTGATATGCAGGATACTTTTTTTATTGAGAAAAACCCTGATGCTTTATTAAGAACACATACATCATCGGTACAAGTTCGTTATATGGAAAACAACGAACCACCAATCCGTACAATTTCTCCAGGTCGTGTATTTAGAAATGAAGATATTTCTGCACGCGCACACTGTATCTTTCATCAAGTAGAAGGTTTATATATTGATACTGATGTTTCTTTTGCTGATTTAAAACAAACACTTTTATACTTTACAAAAGAGATGTTTGGTAAATCTAAGATTCGTTTACGTCCTTCTTATTTCCCATTTACTGAACCAAGTGCAGAAGTAGATATTTACTGGGGATTAGAAACTGAAACTGATTATCGAATCACTAAAGGAACAGGTTGGTTAGAAATTATGGGGTGCGGAATGGTAGATCCTAATGTATTAAAGAACGCTAATATCGACCCTACTAAATATTCTGGATATGCTTTCGGTATGGGTATCGAGCGTATTGCAATGTTGTTATATCAGATTCCTGATATTAGAATGTTTTACGAAAACGATAAACGTTTCTTAGAGCAATTCAAATCAGTTATTTAATTACAACATATATAAAGACGAAAGAATAACAACTTTCGTCTTTCTTTTTAAAATAGTTACAAATGAAAAAAGACATTCACATACCAGTCGTTACTGGTTTAGAATTGGCAATTGTTTTAGATAAAAATCAACAAGATAATTCTGATGAATGGGGTGTATACCTTATCAATAGAAAAAAAGTTGATTTAGAAATGATTGTAATTGTTTCTCAAGGTTTTTCTGAAACAAAGAAAACTTCTTTATTCCGTAGAAAAATAGATGTATTACCTGCTAATTCATTTTCTAAATTTGAAATAATGCAACCAGAATTATTTGCTTTAGATAATCAGTTTCAAGTTACTTTTTTCGAGAATAACCGACTATATGATAAAACATACATCTTTCAAGAAGGCACAATTCAAAAAGGGTTTTTAAGAGACATTGATATCTTAGAAAAAAAAGGAATAATTATTAAATAAGAGTCATTACAAATTTATGAAGTATTCTCAAAACAACTAAGCAGATTACTTCGTCATTTTTCCTCGTAATAACAGATAATAAAATATACAAAAAGAGTAATATTCGTCAATAAACTGATATTACTCTTTTTTATGCTTTGTATTTAAGTACATTAGTAAAAAAATACAATATGCTTTTAGGTATTCAGAACATAGTGTCAGATTTTTCTTCATGGATATGGGAAATCCCTTTACTAATCTTACTAATCGGTGGAGGGCTATATCTATTTATTTATTCAGGTTTAGTTCCTTTCCGATATTTTGGGCATGCAGTTGCTGTTTTACGCGGTAAATACGACAAGAATGATGCCCCTGGAGATTTATCTCATTATGAGGCACTTTCATCAGCTATTGCAGCAACTGTAGGAATGGGAAACATTAGTGGTGTTGCTATTGCAATTGCAATGGGAGGTCCTGGAGCAATTTTTTGGATGTGGATTAGCGCATTTGTTGGTATGGCAACTAAATTTTTTACCTGTACTTTATCAATAATGTATCGAGGAAAAGATGAAGACGGAAATGTAAAAGGAAGTCCGATGTATGTAATTACAGAAGGTTTAGGAAAAAAATGGAAGCCTTTAGCTCTATTTTTTTCATTTGCAGGACTATTTGGAACATTACCTGCTTTTCAAGCAAACCAACTAACACAAACTTTAGTAGATGTATTTAACGTAAATGAAAGTAATACATTTATAGCAAAACTATTATTAGGAATTATCATTGCATTTATTACAGCATTAGTAATTTTTGGAGGTATAAAAAGAATAGGAAAAGTTGCAGGTAAATTAGTACCTATAATGGTTGTTGTTTATTTGTTAACAGTATTAACTATTCTAATTTTAAAAATAGAAGAAGTTCCTTCAATATTCTCATTAATTTTTTCGGATGCTTTTTCAGGGAAATCTGTTTTAGGTGGAGCTTTAGGAGTCTTAATAATTACTGGAATAAAAAGAGCTGCATTTTCTAACGAAGCAGGATTAGGAACTGCACCAATGATGCACGGAACAGCAAAAACAAGCGAACCTATTCGCGAAGGTTTAGTAGCTATGTTAGGACCTGCAATAGATACTTTATTAGTTTGTACATTAACTGCTTTAGCAATTTTAGCCTCTGGAATTTGGAAAGGTTTTGATGGTAACGGAATATCAATGACATTAGCTGCTTTTGACGCTGTATTGCCTTACAAATCAGGAAGTGTAATTTTAACAATTTGCGTATTAATCTTTGCGTTTTCAACCTTATTTACTTATTCATTTTATGGATATAGTTGTTTAACGTTTTTAACCAACAACAAAATAGGCAAATACTATAATTATACTCACATAATTACAATTGTATTAGCTTCTATCATAAAATTAGATTTTGTAATTAACTTGATTGACAGCGCTTATGCTTTAATGGCAATACCCACGGTAATATCTACTTTAATTTTAGCACCGAAAGTTAAGAAGGCTGCTACTGTTTATTTTAGAAAATTGAAAATGAATGAATTTTAACTATTTTTAAACAAGTTAAAAATATTTGTCCCTATGTGTCTTCTTATATTTTTACAAGACTAGTAAAACTGCACCCTTAAAAATTCAAACAACTAGATATAAAGAACTTAAAGTGTCTTTTTACTATTTAAAAAACTTTTTTAGAATTGTAAATATTATAATTACAAAAAAGGAAATGAAGTTTTTAGAAAAACATCTAATCGATTTAATTGCGTTCTCAATTTTATTAATCTGTCTAATAGCGTTAATTCTTAAACAAGAAAAAACAGAAAGTTTAACACAGACTTTAAACACTATAATAACGGTTTGTTTGGGTTTTCTTTTAAGAGGAAGATTAACATAATAAAGTTATACAAACACAATCTTTCACAAGCAAAGATTAATAACTAAATTTGCAACTTCTAAAACAAGAAACAATGTACAGAACGCATACTTGTGGCGAATTAAGAGCTTCGCACATTAATACTGAAGTAACCCTTTCTGGATGGGTACAAAAATCACGTGATAAAGGATTTATGATTTGGGTTGATTTACGTGACCGTTACGGAATTACACAGTTAATTTTCGACGAAGAACGTACTTCGAAAGACTTAATGGAAAAAGCAAAGACTTTAGGTCGTGAGTTTGTTGTGCAAGTTAAAGGATCTGTTATTGAGCGTCAATCTAAAAACGCAAATATTCCTACAGGTGAAGTTGAAATATTAGTTTCTGAATTAGAAATTTTAAACGAAGCTAAATTGCCTCCGTTTACAATTGAAGATAATACTGATGGTGGAGAAGATATCCGTATGCAATATCGTTATTTAGATATCCGTCGTAATCCTGTAAAAGATAGCTTAATCTTCCGTTCTAAAGTATCAATGGAAGTTCGTAAATATTTATCTGACAAAGGGTTTATTGATGTTGAAACTCCATATTTAATTAAATCAACTCCCGAAGGAGCACGTGATTTCTTGGTACCTTCTCGCATGAATGCTGGTCAGTTTTATGCTTTACCACAATCGCCTCAAACGTTTAAGCAATTGCTTATGGTTGGAGGAATGGACAAGTACTTTCAGATTGTAAAATGTTTTAGAGATGAAGATTTACGTGCCGATCGTCAACCAGAATTTACACAGATAGACTGTGAAATGGCATTTGTTGAACAAGAAGATATCTTAGAGATTTTTGAAGGAATGACACGTCATTTACTAAAAGAAATCAACGGAGTTAAAGTAGACAAATTCCCAAGAATGTTATTTGATGATGCGATGCGTTTGTACGGAAATGATAAGCCAGATATCCGTTTCGGAATGGAGTTTGGTGAATTAAATGACGTTGCTCAAAACAAAGAATTTAAAGTGTTTAACGATGCTGAATTAGTAGTTGGTATCGCGGTTCCTGGAGGAGCAAAATATACAAGAAAAGAAATTGATAAATTAATTGATTGGGTACGTCGTCCGCAAGTGGGAGCTTTAGGAATGGTGTATGTAAAATGTAACGAAGATGGTACTTTTAAGTCATCGGTAGATAAATTTTACGATCAAGAAGATTTAGCAAAATGGGCAGAAAAAACTGGAGCGAAAGCTGGAGATTTAATCTGTATTTTATCAGGAAATACGACAAAAGTACGTGCACAATTATCTGCTTTACGTATGGAAATGGCAGAACGTTTAGGCTTAAGAGATCCTAAAGTATTTGCTCCGTTATGGGTAATCGACTTCCCTTTATTAGAGTTAGATGAAGAAACTGGTCATTACCACGCAATGCACCACCCGTTTACATCGCCAAAACCAGGTCAGTTAGAATTGTTAGACACAAACCCTGGAGATGTAAAAGCAAACGCTTATGATTTAGTTTTAAACGGTAACGAAATTGGTGGAGGTTCTATTCGTATTCACGATAAAGAAACCCAAGCTATTATGTTTAAGCATTTAGGCTTTACAGAAGCCGAAGCTAAAGAGCAATTCGGATTCTTAATGGATGCTTTTGAATATGGTGCGCCACCACACGGAGGTTTAGCTTTTGGTTTAGATAGATTGGTTGCTATTTTAGGTGGACAAGAAACTATTCGTGATTTTATTGCGTTCCCTAAAAACAATTCTGGTCGTGATGTAATGATTGATGCACCTGCAAGTTTAAACGAAGCTCAATTAGAAGAGTTAAGTATTAAATTAGATGTAAAAGAGTAAAACGTCATTACGATAAAGAATGACGAAATAATCTTTTCATCAATTAAACAGATTGCTTTATTTCATTAGAAATGACAGAAAATATATAAACCCCGTTCTAACTATAGAACGGGATTTTTTGTTATTTTTATAACCATGAAAAAAAAGAAAATTCTAAAAACCTGAGTTCGATTAATATTTAGATAAAATATAGTAGTAAAAAAGATAGATTTTCAGTAAATTAAAGTACTGAATTTTAATTTATTAATCTAAAAATCCATCTATGATAATTTACTCTAAAGTTACTGAAATA
>CAZCHR010000009.1:0-26705 GCA_964498665.1 uncultured Tenacibaculum sp.
ACTAATTATCATTCTACTTGATCCTACTCCACCTAATTTTAATGACTTTAGTATTCCAATAGGACTACCTACTAATGCATTTATTTTTAATGAAGCTTCTTTATTTGTATGTGTACAATTAAATAACATATATTATTTAACAATATGTTTTTTTAGTATTCTATAACTTTCATTAATTACTTCTGGATCTTTTTTCATATTCCAAATAGTATCAGAAGCTTTCTTTCTAGAACTTTTTAAATCAACTATTGGGTTAGGATAATCTACACCCAAATCAAAATCATATAATCGTTGTTCTAGATATGTCATTTTGTATGGTTCGTGTTTAAATGCTGTTGGCAAACCTTTAAGTTCTGAAACCCATTTTGTAATAAACAAAGCTTCAGGATCATGTTCTAATCCGTTTTTTATAGGATTATAAATTCTAACCGTATTGATACCTGTTTCACCCGCTTGCATTTGTAATTGAGGAAAATGAATACCAGGTTCAAAATCTAAAAATAGCTTAGACAAGTATTTAGATGCTTCTTGCCAAGGTTGCCATAAGTTAAACGTAAAAAAAGAAACCAACATAGCTCTCATTCTAAAATTTAAATAACCTGTAGTAATTAAACATCGCATGCAAGCATCAATAATGGGAACTCCTGTTTTTCCTATTTCCCAAGCTTTTACATACTGTTCTGACACATTTTTTTTTAACTTACTAAACCCTTTATTTATACTTTCTTTCTCCATGATACATTCCATTTCAAATTTTTGAATGAAATGTGCTTGCCAACGTAATCTTGAAGAAAAAGCATCTAAAGCTCTTTTGTTTTTTGAATTAGCTCTTAATGTTTTTACTCTTTGAAAAACCTCTCTCACCGAAAGGTTTCCCCAGGCAATGTATGGTGACAATCGACTACAACTTTCTCTTGCTTCATTAGGCTTAGAAATATGTTTTGAATAATTTTCGAAACGTTCATTAAAAAAACTATCCATATATTTAACAGCAGTAGTTACCCCGCCTCTTTGAAATGAGTTATCCTTATTCGTTTTTAAGGGAACCTGCTTGAGTTCTTTTGCAATTCCTTCTATTTCTTCACTAATCAAAAAAGAATTTGAATTTGGATTAAAAACCAATTGTTTTGAATTCATATGGTCTTGCCAATCACTTACCCAATTTTCTCTATTTTTTCTTCCTCTAAAAACCCCATTATGAATATTTTCCGTCCATTTTATAGAATTATTTAAACAAAATCTTTTAAACGTTTTATCTCTATTAAACGTTTTTAATATTCCGGTTTCTAAATGAGAAAACACATTAGTAATATCATAGAAAGAATTTAGATATCTAAAAAAAGAAACAACTTCTGAATTTACACACAATACATGAGTATCGTATTGTTTTAAAGATAAATTAATATCATGTAAGGATTGTTTTATAAAATTCCAATGACGTTCTGAATAATGCTCATCTGACAACAAGCTATTTTCAAAAACATACAAAAAAAGAATTCTATTTCCTGATTTTAAAGCATTAACAATAGCTTCGTTATCATGTAAACGTAAGTTCCTTTTTAACCATACTATTGATATTTGCTCTTTACCTTTCAAATCTATATTTTGTTACAAATCAAAGATACGGAATTTTGTTTAACTTTTTATAAAATAAACTAAACGAAAGTGTTTTTACATATAAATTAGTAATTATTTATATTGAGTTTAATATATGAAGCTTTATCAATTATTTTCTCATATTCATTTTTGTCTTTTAACTTCATTTTGTTAAGTAAACTGTACATCATACGCATTCTATTATTGTTTTCTAAAAGCGACTTGTTAGTTTCTAAAAAAGCCCAATACAAACTATTAAATGGGCAAGAATTTGTTTCTGTTTTTGTTTTATAATTATAACTACAAGTTTTACAATAATTACTCATTTTATTAATATAACTTGCGCTTGACACATATGGTTTTGCAATTGAACCCCCATCTGCAAACTGACTCATTCCTCTTGTATTTGGTAACTGAACCCATTCTACTGCATCTATATAAACCCCTAAATACCATTCATCAACCTCATCTGGATGAACACCCAGTAATAAAGCTAAGTTACCAAGTACCATTAAGCGCTGTATATGATGCGCATAAGAGTTTTTTAATGAATTATTTAGAGACATCTTAACGCAATTTAACTTTGTATTACCTGACCAATAAAAATCAGGTAATTTATTAGAATTACTGAAAAAATTTGATTTTTTAAGCTCCCTAACTGTGCTCCAGTAAACTCCTCGCATATACTCTCGCCAACCCAAAACTTGCCTAATAAACCCTTCAGCTTGAGAAATGTGTATTGTACTATTTTGATAAAATGTATTTTCTATAGCAATAACCACCTCTTTAGGACTTATCAATTTTATATTTAATGCAAATGAAATTTTTGAATGAAATAAGAAGTCTTGAGATGTATGCATTGCGTCTTGATAATCACCAAAAAAAGGCAATAAATACTTACAGAAATAATCTAATTGCTTTAGAGCTTGATCTCTTGAAATAGGATAATTGAACTTACTATTAACATCTCCAAAAGTTTCAATTTTTGCTGCTAAAATTTCTTCTAAAACTTTTGAACAATCACTCATTGGTTCGTATGGCAATGGAATTAGTTCATTCTCACTCCACTTCTTTCTATTCAAAACATCAAAATTCCACTTTCCTCCAACTGGTTTTTTATCCTCAATAAATATTTGATGTTTTTTACGCATATACCTATAAAAATCTTCCATTATTGTTTTCTTTCTATCTTTTGAAAACTCTTCTAATTCTGTTCTCATAGTGAAGAAATGTTCTGTATCAAAAACTTCACAAGAAATTTTTTGCTTATCAAATTCTTCTTTTAAATAAACATCTAAACGATGTTCATCTGGCAATTGATACTCAACCTTTGTGATATTATACTTGCCTATTAAAAATTGAATATTATCTATGAAATTATGAGCGTTATTGTCATCAGTAATTTTGTAATATTCCACATTAAATCCTTTAGACTTTAATAGTTTTGCAAAATTTCTCATCGCCATAAAAAAACCTACCACTTTTTGAATATGATGTTTTACATAATCAGTTTCCTGTTTTACCTCAAACATTGCATAAACTATATTTTTTGAATCAGTTGAAAACCAACTGTGATTTTCATTTAACTGATCTCCTAAAATAATTCTTAAAACTCTATTCATTTAAAGCCATCCATTTATTAGTATATTCTTTGTTTGGATCATAATTATTTGCTTGCCAATTGACATCAAACTTTTTGCCGCTACTATCAATTCCAACCCCAGCTATATACATCCAATTTCCATAGTTACTATGAGGATCATAATCTATCAGCATCGATTCAAAATAAGCAGCTCCTATTCTCCAATCTTGTTTTAAATCATGTATAAAATAAGAAGCAACATTTTGCCTTCCCCTATTACTCATCCAACCAGTTTTTCTTAATTCGGTCATATTAGCATTCACAAAATTGTTATTCGTTTTTCCTTTAATCCACTGTTTAATTAAAGTATCATTTTTATTTTTAGATTGATTTTTCTTTTGCTGAACACCTTTCAAAGCGAACATTTTATTTCCTTGAAAACGCGCTGTATATTTAAAAAAATATCGCCACAACAATTCAAAATACACCCAATAAGTTGAGTTGTTTTTTTGAATATTATTTTCAAAATCCTTAAGCTTAAAATAAATAGTTTTGGAACTTACAGATCCGTTAGCCAACCAACTTGAAAACTTTGTACTATAATTTAGACCTAACAATTGATTTCTTGTTAACTTATATGTTTTAACAGATTGTGTCTCATAAAAATAAGATTCAATTCTTTTTAAACCTTCTTTCTCCCCTCCTTTAAAAGGGAATGCAGAAAAATTAAGTCTTTTAAAACCTGATACTTTAGGAAATTCTAAAACAGAATCGTATGACTTTTTTTGAATTGGAATTTGGTAATTACTATCATTTTCTACCTCTAACTTTTTTTCAACCTTTTTCCTAAAAGATGAAAACGATTTTGGCATTCCGTTTTTAAAAACAACATCTATCTGGTTTGGATTGTATAAATACTGATTGTAAACTTTTATTGTTTTTACTTCTTGTGATAATTCATTTAAAACTTCATTTTCGATTTTAAGTTCATCAAATGTATTATCGCTTTGATATATTATATTTTTAATTGAGAATCTACATGATAAATCTTTTATTTCATTCTTGGTTAAACCATTAGAAACAAATAATGGAATATTATAAACAGCTAAGTTTTGTTGAAGCTCAGTTAAGGTTTCTATTAGAAATTGAGTTCTAAACTTTCCTGTTCTTATAAATGTGTATTGTTGTTCATAAAAAACTGAATCAAATACATAAAAAGCTATTAGATACTTTTTTGTTTGTATTGCTTTTTTAAGTAAATCATTGTCTTTTACTCTTAAATCATTACGAAACCAAATTAAAGTGCACTCTTGTTTTGTCTGCATTTTTTACTACAATATTTAACAGTATCCCAGTTTTTCTCCCATTTTTTTCCTCCAAGAAAAGGGCAATCTGCAAACTTTACAAATTTTAGTAGGTAGGTGTTGTTTTTTCAAAAAAATATTATTTAACTAAAAAGCTTATCAGTTTTTTAAAAATAAGACCATGGAAAGGCAATACTGCATACCAATACATTCTTCCAAGAATTCCTTGAGGTCTAAAAACAGCTTTTTGATATAAGGTATTATCTTCAATTTTATATTCCAACCAAGCTTCACCTGGTAATTTCATTTCTGCAAAAAGAAGCAATCTTTTATTTTCTTTATCAGCTAATAAAACACGCCAAAAATCTAATGCATCACCTGGTGCTAATTCTGAAGGGTGTCTGCGTCCGCGACGTAACCCCACACCTCCAAAAATCTGATCTATAAACCCTCTAATTTTCCATAGAAAGTTAAACTTATACCATCCGTTACTACCACCAATACTCCAAATTTTTTCTAATGTTTTTGATTGATTTGTGATTACTCTAATTCTTTGATCAATAAAACAACCATATTCTGGTAAATTTATATGCTCGAAATAATCTTTCGTAAAAACACCACTTATTTTAGCATCTTTCCAACTTGATATAATAGAATTTTGCGCAATTTTATCAAATGCTTTTTGTACAGATTCTTTATAAGTTATAGGTGTTACATTAATTATTTTATTGATATCACTTTTTTTACCTATTACTTCTACTGACATACTATCAACTAAAGATTTTGCTAAATTAAAAGAGGTAGAAGTAACAAAATACAACCAATAAGAAGATAGTTTTGGAGATAAAAAAGGAAGGGTAATAATCAACCGTTTTAGTTTTCTAACTTCAGCAAACTCTAATAACATTTCTTTGTACGTAAGCACTTCTGACCCAAAAATATCATACGATTTATTATAAAGTTTTTCATTAACCAAAGCTTTGGTTAAATAAGTTAAAACATCTCTTACAGCAATTGGTTGCGTTCTGGTATGTAACCATTTTGGTGTAATCATAATGGGTAATTTCTCTACTATATCTCTAATTATTTCAAAAGATGCACTTCCGCTACCTACTATGATTCCTGCTCTAAAAGTAGTTACCGAATAACTACTAGACTGTAATATTTTTTCTACTTTATACCTTGACTGTAAATGTTTTGATAATGAATTATCATTTACAATCCCACTTAAATAAATTACTTGTTTACAATTTGTTTTATGAATTAACTCCTTAAAATTTACTGCACAATTTGTTTCTAAAGATGAAAAATCACTACTACTAGTAGACATCGAATGAATTAAATAATAAGCTACATCTATATTTGCTGGTAAATTTATAGTCGGATTTAAAAAATCTACTTCTAGAAAAGAAATTGCTTTGTTGTTTTTAAATTCTACCGGAATTCTTCGCAAATCTCTAACACAACAAACAAGGGTATGCTTCTCCTTTAATAGTAAAGGAATTAATCGTTTACCAATATACCCTGTGGTTCCTGTGATTAGAATTTTCATATCTTTTTTGGTCTTTGATAAGACAATCTTTTAAATTTATCTGCAATCATATAAGTATCTAAACCATTAATTGCTGCAATTTTTTCTTTAGACAGATTTAAAAAACCATCATCAGAAAGCATTGATTTTTCAAAATACAAGTCCGCTACTTCTCCTAAAATCAATATCGTTCCGTTTGCTTTTATAGGGTGTTCTTCTAAAAATTTCATTCCTATTTGCAAAGGAGATTCCGCTACAAATGGTGCATAAAAATTATCTTTATACGCTTCTGTTAAATTTGTTTTATCAAACTCTGAAACTTCCGAAGGATATTTAGCAGATGTATGGTGCGCATCATCTATAATAGATTCAGAAATAGCATTTATTGTATAATAACCCGTTTTCTTTATATTATCGTATGTGTTTCTTACAACCGTTGTTGGACGCAAAACAAAACCTAAAATAGCTGGACTTGAACCATAATGAACAACTGAACTAAATACAGCTACATTAGTAACACCATCATTAGATTTTGTTGCAATTAAGTTTGCTGGCTTGTAACCAGAAATACTATTCATTAAGTTAATTTTATACAGATGATCCATCTGTTCTATTTCATTTATAGATAAATGCATTTTGCTTACTTGTAATTATTAATTTTAATATTTGTTGATTTTAAATCGTGCATTAAATTATAAAGTCCAAAAAAGGTTCTGTTGATATAAATGAAGTGTTTTGAACCTCTGTTTCCATTCATTTTTTTCAGCTCAGTACTTTTAGCATATTTCTGACCTAAATCGGCAATTTTACCAAAAAAATTTTCATCCGAAAAATCAAATTCATCTTGTTGAAATGGCTGTGTGAATAGCGATAGCATTTCATAAAACAATTCTTTAAAAAATATTATTTCTTCTTCAGTATCATCCCTTCTTAAAATTTCTAATTCATATAATTTACTTTCAAAAAAAACTGGATTATTAATGTTTTTTCTTTCTGCTAATTCAAAGTAAGGGATATAAAAACTTTCTGGAACTTCTTTCATGCAACCAAAATCAATCACAATTAATTCGTTATTTTCTGATATTAGAAAATTTCCCGGATGTGGATCTGCATGCACTTTTTTTAACGTATGCATTTGATACATGTAGAAATCCCATAATGCTTGACCTATTTTATTTGCGGTTTCTTTACTTGATTCTTTATTTGCGAACTCAGATAAATGTACACCATCCATCCAATCCATTGTTAAAATTTTACCCGAAGAAAACTCTTCATAATAATTTGGAAATTTTAAATTAGGAATATGGCTACAAGCATTCGCTATTTCATTACTTTGAGCGAGTTCTAAAGTATAATTGGTTTCTTCTAATAATTTATTTTCTACTTCTTTGAAATACTCATCAGAACCTTCACCTTTAATGTTAAACATTTTCATTGCAATAGGTTTAACCATTGCTAAATCTGAAGAAATACTATTTGCTACACCTGGATATTGAATTTTAACCGCTAATTTTTTATTGTTTTTAGTAGCCTTATGTACTTGCCCAATACTAGCTGCATTTAAAGATTCTGAAGTAAAAGTATCAAATACTTCATTAGGTGTTTTATTAAAATATTTTTTGAACGTTTTTACAACTAAAGGAGCTGATAATGGTGGTACAGAAAATTGTGACAATGAAAACTTTTCTACATATGCATTAGGTAGGATATTTTTTTCCATACTCAACATTTGAGCAACCTTTAAAGCAGAACCTTTTAACTCTTTTAAACCATCATAAATATCTGCAGCATTGTCTTCGTTAAGTTGATTTTTAGCTTCCTCTTCTGATTTTGTGATTTTATTTCCATAGTACTTTACATAATTAACTCCAACTTTTAAACCAGTTGACACTAGTTTTGTAGCGCGTTCTATTTTTGATGTGGGTATTTTATCTAACCTTTTCAAATTTTTATTTTTTAGATTTAATAGTAACTATTTACATCATACCAGATTTCTCTTTCCATAAAAATTTCGCTAAATCAATAACACTTTTTACGGGTGCTATTTGTTGAATATCGAAACTTGCTTTGATAGATTTCTCTATGAATAAATCTGTTTTTTCGAAGTTAGACGATTCATCATCTATCCAAAACTTTAAAACCATTAATAATTGCATCCAATAGGTTTCAGCAATGGTTTTGTCTTGAATTTTATTGACTTTATCATTTTTAAAATCAATTTTTTCTAAACTAATTTCATTTACAAAATGTATAAACTCTTTACGCAGTTCTTTTAAAACAGAAAGCTTAGAGAAATCGGATTTGATCCCTTTAAATTGTAATAAAACATAAGACCTATTCGCAGTTAACAATTCAAAGAAAGTGTAATAAAAACTTAATAACTTGTCTTTTGATGAATACTCTTTATAGGCTTCTGTTTTGTGTAAGAGATGAATGGTTTCTTTAGCAAAAATTCCGAAAATTGATTTTTCTAAACTTTCAAAACTTGAAAAATGTTTGTAAAAATCAGCTTCTTCAAAATTATTTTCTTGTGCAAATGAGTAAATTGAATTTGGTTTTCCTGAAACCAACATAGTGTTCATATACCATTCAACTATTTTTTCTTGGGTGATGTTCTTTTTTTTTGCCATAATTTTTAATTATAAAATACAATGTATGCGTTTAGGCTAGTTGCAATAGTCATCCATATTAAATACGGAATAATTAATAATGTATACCGTTTCAGTTTCTTTATATGTTCGAAAGTAAAATAACCTATCAACAACCATAATAAAGTGATGCTAACTAATCCTACTGTTACTAGATGCTGATTGAAGAAAATATAATTCCAACTTACATTTAAAATCCACTGAATAATAAAAAGTAGGACTAACTTCTTATCTAAAAACTCATATTCAAAACTCAGTTTTGTCATATAAAATGAAAAACAAAACATTATAGTTGACCAAGCTGCTCCAAATACCCAATTAGCTGGTGTCCATGGTGCTTTATGTAAATAGGTGTACCAATCTGTTCTTGGTCCATCATTCATTAACCATACTCCAATAGCTAATGCTAAAAAATTAACTGTAATAAAAATTAGAAAACGTATATATTTATTTCTTTTCAAATCTTTTCTGTTTTAAATAATTAAATATCAATTGTGATGAAAATAACATAGTAAACGCATAAAAAACGTCCTCTACAGGTATTGTAAAAATTCTAACTCCTAAGTTTTCAGCGTTATTATACCAAACAACTGGCTCATCAATAAAACTTCCTGTTAAAATTCCGTTTACTATTAAAAAAGGAATTAATATTATTAAGAAGCTTGGGTAATATTCTTGTAATGTCTTTAAATGATATTTTAAGCTATATAATATCAGCATTAAAAAAAGTATAAAATTTATGGTTGTATACCATTTTCCGAAATTAAATATTAATAATAAAAAGATAATTGTAATCGTAAAAATACTAAGAATTACTGTTGCTGATTTAGATAATCTATACTTTGGAAATAAATACTTTAAAACCTCGTGTGTAAATAAACAAGCGTAAGGAATACAGAAGAAGAATAACCATTCTTCTATTGGCATTTCAAAAATTTTGAATCCTAAATAATAATCTGAATTAAACCCCCAAATTCCATTTGAAGTAAAAATTGCATCCCAAATTAAAAAAGGAATTGCAACTAAAACGATACTTATTACAGCGAATTTAAAGTATTGAATGAAATGAAATTTCTTTTCAAAAATGCTGTAAAATAATGGAACGCTTAAGCTTCCTAAATTTAATATCAGATATAAATATTCACTCACTGTCTTTTCTTAAAATATTTAAACGGGACGAATAACATACCAAAGCATTCTCCGTCTGGTTTCCCTAAATGTTTATGGTGTATTTTATGTGCTTTTCTCAATCCCTTTAAATATTGATTATTCGTGTTTTTAAACCAATTAAATCTTCTATGAATTAATACATCATGAATTAAAAAATAAGCAATTCCATAAAACAAAATTCCTAAACCGATAAAAAACATATAATTTAATTCTGGTCTAATTCCGAAATAAAAAAGCAAAATACTTGGTATAGCAAACACCACAAAAAAAGCATCATTTTTTTCAAAAACATGCGGATATCCTGGTTGATGATGATCTTCATGTAAATACCATCCAAAACCATGCATTATATATTTATGCGTACACCATGTTACACCTTCCATCGTAATAAAAGTTGCAATTGTAGTTCCTATAAAAATCAAAAAACTCATAATGATGTATTTTTAACAATGAATGCATCTAAATAATCGGTAGTATCTTTTTGTTTTATCATATTTTTTAAAAAGATTTTATCTTCTTTTATGCTTGAATTATAATTTAATATTTTAGGTAAATTCTCTTGAATTACCAAACGCATATATCTTAAATGAATATTTTTCGGATGCTTTTTTATCAACGATTCGAGGTTCTTTTTTTCTTTGTTAAAAATTTTTAATTTACTCCAAGGAAAAATTTTATATTCTGCTTGTTTCATTCTTAAAGAAACAACATATGCCGTAATATCAATATTCTTAGTATTTTTATATTTATTTATAAAGTTTAACTCTTCTTGCTTACTTGATAGCGTATCATATTCGTTTATATAATCAGGAATATTATTAGATTGAAAAAAGAATAATATTGATAAAAATAGTGTTATCATTAAATCATATTCAATTTATATTTAACGTAACTTCTTGCTAATAAATTAATTTTCATAGGATCAGATATTCGAACCCTTGTTTCCATAATTTTAGTATGATGTACTGCTTCTAATTTTTTTAATAATCGTTTATAATATCTAAAAGCCATATACACACCAAACTTCGCTTCAACTGGTAATTTTAAAATTCCGTGTTGAAATGCGTATTCGAAATCAGCCTCTATATCATTAATAATTTTTTGTTTAGAATCTTGATTAAAATCTTCAAAATTCACATTTGGAAAATAAGAACGATTTAATTCTTCAAAATCATCTTTTAAATCTCGTAAAAAATTCACTTTTTGAAAAGCTGAACCTAATCTTTGTGCTGCATCTTTAAGTTCATTATACCTTTTCTCATCTCCATTTACAAAAACCTTTAAACACATTAAACCTACAACATCTGCAGATCCATATATGTATTCTTTATACTCTTGTTCTGTATTATATTCCGTTTTATACAAGTCTGCTTTCATACTTTTTAAGAAAGCTTCAACCATTTCATCTTGAATATTATACTTTTTAACTGTATGAATAAATGAGTTAATTATCGGATTTAAACTAATACCTTCCTTCTTAGAAATATAGTAATCTTTTTCAAATCTTAGTAGTAACTCTTCTTTATTATACTCATGAAAAGAATCAACGATTTCATCAGCAAAGCGAACAAATCCGTAAATATTATAAATAGCTGCTCTTATTTTCGGAGACAACATTCTTGTTGCCAAAGAAAAAGATGTGCTATATTTTTTGGTTACAAGCTTGCTACTTGCATAAGAAACTTCGTCGAATAACTGTTTTTTCATGATTAGTTGTGTTTTAAAATTAAATCCGAAGCTATTTTACCCGATATTAGAGATGGGGGAACTCCTGGTCCTGGTACTGTTAATTGACCTGTAAAAAATAAATTCTTCACTTTTATACTTTTTATTTTTGGTCTTAAAAAAGCTGTTTGTGTTAAAATATTTGCCAACCCATATGCATTACCTTTATACGAATTGTAATCTTTAACAAAATCATTAACACAAAAACTTTCTTTAAATATAATACTTTCTTTTACAGATTGTTGAGTTAATCTTTCTAATCTTTCTATTATTATATTAAAATATTTTTCTCTAATCTCTTCGGTATCTTCGATTCCTGGTGCTAAAGGAATTAAAAAAGTTGCTGCTTCTTTATTTTTTGGCGCAAAAGAACCATCGGTAATAGATGGAAAACTAGCATAAAACAATGGTTCTTTGGGCCAACAGGGGGAATCATATATAGTTTTAGCATGCACATCAAAATCTGTATCAAAGAAAAGCGTATGATGACATACATTATCTAACTTTTTATCAAAACCTACATAAAACAATAATGATGACGGCGCAAAAATCTTTTTATCCCAATATTTTTCTGAATACTGTCTGTACGATTTTGACAATAGTGTTTCTGTATGATGGTAATCTGCTCCACTTAAAACAATATCAGAAGGGATAAGTTCCTCATTTATAACAAGACCAACTGCTTCACCTGATGAATTTACTGTAATTTCATCAACATTAGCCTGTGTTTTAAAATCAACTCCTAAGTCTGTAGCTAATGTTACCATAGCTTCAATTACCTTATACATTCCTCCTTTGGGATGCCAAGTACCTAAACCAAAATCAGCATAGTTCATAAAATTATAAAAAGCTGGAGTGTTACTAGGTTTTGCCCCCAAAAACAATACTGGAAATTCAAGGATTTGAATTAATTTTTTACTCTTTATTTTCTTTCTAACTTGTTTTCTTATCGTAGAAAAAAACTGAGTTATTTTACCAATTGTAACCGGAGTTACTAACTCTAAAGGAGAAACACCTGGTTTATATACCAAATCGTTTATAGACACATCGTAATTATACTGAGCAGATTTTAAAAATGATTTTAAATGTGCTGCACTTCCTTTTTCTTCGTTTTCAAAAATTTCATAAATCTCATCTAAACTACCAGGAATTGTAATTGAATCTTTTGTATCAAAATAAACTTGATAAGCAGGATCTAACTTTTCTAATTCATAATAATCACTTGGTCTTTTACCAAAATCTCCAAAAAACTTCTCAAAAACATCTGGCATCCAATACCATGTAGGACCGATATCAAAAGTAAAACCATCTTTAACTAATTGTCTTGCTCTACCACCTACTGATGAATTTTTTTCATAAACAACAACATCATAACCTGCCTTAGCTAAATAACAAGATGCTGCTATAGATGAAAATCCTGAACCTATTATTGAAACGTTTTTTTTCAATTCTTTTTTGTTTTAAATATACGGATAAGAATAAATAAAAACTTGCTTATCCGTATTATTAATATTTATATTAAGGTAATAAAACACTATCTATTACATGAATAACACCGTTAGCCCCCTGAACATCAGTTAATGATATATTAACGGCTTGAGATGATAATGTCTCCAACTTTGCAACATTAGATAAATCTATAGTAACTTTACCATCATTAAACATAGTTATTTCCTGATTATCGGTTAATTGATCCGACTGAACATTTCCAGATGCAAAAACGTGATATTTTAAAACAGCTTCTAATGTTGCAACTGGAATATCAGACAATGCGCTCCAAGATGAATTTGAATCTAATAAAGTTTGAAAAGCTGCGTTGGTAGGAGCAAATACAGTATAAGGACCATCTCCTTTTAAAATCTTAACAAAATCTACAGTATGCCTTGTATCTGTTAAAGTCGCAACTAAACTTGTAAACCCTGAATTATTTAAAGCTAATGTAACTACATTAGGCGGTAACATTACTTTATCAACAATATGTATAATACCATTTGAAGCCATTACATCTACATTTACAGGTTTTGAATCACCATTAAACTCTATTGCAGTAGTTGTCTCAACCTGCAATGAAAGATTCTCATCATTAGGACCAACAGCTAATGTTTTAACATAAGTATCAGATAAATCAGTAGATTTAACTTCATCACTCAAAACATGAAATAACAAAACAGACTTTAACGTCTCTTTAGGAATATCTTCTAACGAAGACCAAGAATCATTTGAATCTAATAAGTTTTGAAATGCAGCATTAGTTGGCGTAAATACTGTAAAAGGTCCATTTCCTTCTAGAGCGCCTACTAAATCTGCTTGCTTAAGAGCAGCAACTAAAGTTGATAAATCAGTTGTTTTTATCGCTTTTTCAACAATACTATCTTCCTTATCAATAACTGAATCGTCATCATTACATGAAACAGTCAAGAATGAAAGAAACAATAAAAAAGAAAAATTTAATAGATTTTTTTTTAGTAACATAATAAATTATTTTTTGGTTAATATTTTTATTGTTTAATAAATTACCAAAAAAGATAAACAATTTGTTTTTACTCAAAAAATATAGCCTTTGAGATAAAGACTTGTGTAAAGGTAATTATTTTTGTTTAAATAATAACAAAAATAATTAAACAAAATATTGTTTAGAGCAATTATAAAGAGTCAATCAATTCAATTACAGTAGCAAATGTTGTTATATTAGATTCATAATCAGAATCAATAACATTCAGAGTTTTTATACCCATTGCTAGCATTTTATTATCTGTATTTTTTAAAATTTGATTAATATTTGAAAAATAATCCAAAACTTCATTATTAGGAGGACTTACAGTCATTGAAGTAATGAAACACACTTTTAATTCTCCTTCAAAAAAATAACTTAAATTATCTAAAGGTAAACTTTGTCCTAAATAAATAGTTTGATGTCCTCTTAAAACTAACTCATAATTTAAATACAACAAACCTATGTCGTGTATTTCATTTTCTGGTAAAAATAACACATATGTAAAATCTTTATTTGTTGCAGTATATTCAAGCTTCTCAGTATTTAATTGAATTTTCTGAATAATTAAATTAGATACGAAATGTTCATGAGCAGGCAATAAAGTTTTTGTTTGCCATAACATACCTATATGATGTAAAAAAGGCATAAATACACTTTTAAAAATTTCTCTAAAAGTTTTCTTATGCAATAACTTATTATAAGTATTATTAAAAAGAACTTTATCAAACTGAAACATTGCAATTTTAAAAGCATTAATAGCTTCATCGTTTATTGCATTTTTAAAAGCCAACTCTCTAGCTGTTATCACAATCTGATCTTCAGACATTTCTGAAATCTTAGAAATCTTATAATTATGCTTATTCAACAAGGATACATTTAGTAACTTCCTTAAGCTTTCAGATGAATAATGCCTAATATTCGTGTCGGTTCTTTGAGGCTCAAGTAAGTTATACCTTTTTTCCCATATACGTATAGTATGCGCTTTTATTCCCGAGATATTTTCGAGATCTTTTATGCTAAACTTAGTTTTAATATTGTTCAACTTATCAAGGTTTTTGATAAACAAATATACTTTATTAAAAATAAATACATCATATATTTTTAGAAAAACAGAATACTATCTCTATTTTTGACGAAAAGAAACGAGAAAAGAAGATGAGATTTATAACCGAAATAATTTTACAAAAACAAAAAAATCATCAGATTGATTATAATTCGAAGTTGTTTTTGTTAGGTTCATGTTTTTCTGAAAACATTGGAAATAAGCTTGATTATTATAAATTTCAATCTCAACAAAACCCTTTCGGAATATTGTTTCATCCAAAAGCTATTGAACGTGTAATTACAAACGCGATCAATCAAAAAGAGTACACCGAAGATGATATTTTTTTTCACAACGAACGCTGGCATTGTTTTGAAGCACATTCTAACTTAAGCGCAACCAATAAAGAAGATTTATTAAGCAACCTCAACAACTCTATAAGCATAACCAATAAAAAGTTACTCAACTCAACACATATTGTAATTACATTAGGTACTTCATGGGTTTACAGAGAAATTACTTCAGATAAAATTGTAGCAAACTGCCATAAAATTCCTCAAAAAAAATTCTTAAAAGAAATTTTGACTATTGATGAAATTGCAGAAAGTTTAGAAGCTATTATTAGTTTAGCAAAATCCATTAATTCTAAAGTTAATATACTCTTTACAGCATCTCCTGTTCGCCATATTAAAGATGGTTTTATTGAAAATCAACAAAGCAAAGCACATTTAATTGCTGCTATTCACCAAATTATAGAACCTCGAAAAAACAGCTTCTATTTTCCTTCCTATGAAATTATGATGGATGAACTACGTGACTACAGATTTTACAACGAAGACATGATTCACCCTAATAAAACAGCAATTAATTATATTTGGGAAAAATTTTCTGATGTTTGGTTGTCAGAATCTACAAAAGAAACAATGAAAAAAGTAGAGGTTATTCAAAAAGGATTAACACATCGTTCTTTTAACCCTAATTCTGAAGCTCACTTAAAATTTCTAAACAATCTTCAACAAAAAAAGGAAACACTTACTAAAGCATTTCCTTTTATGAGTTTTTAAGTATTTTTAAAATTACTTAACTAAATACTGATCTACATTTTGCCATGGACCTCCGTTAATTACATCAATTCCGTGATTAGATAAAAACTGCATTGCTTGACCACTTCTACCACCGCTTTTACACACAGCAATTACTGGCTTATTCCATGATTTAATTTCTTCAACATTTAAAGGAATTACTGTTAAAACAATGTGTTTTGCTCCTTCTGAATGTCCTTCGTTCCACTCAGCTAATGTTCTAACATCTAAAACAACTGCTCCTTTATTTAAATATTCTTGTATTTCGTTATTCATTTTTTTCTTTCTAAATAAGTTAAATAATCCCATTTATCATGTTAATTAACAGACAGCAAATGTAATCCATTTTCAATTAAAGTCTTGTAACTCTTGTTACTTTTCAATTCATCTAAATAAATCTTCAACGCATCTTTAACAGCATAATTTTCATTTATTGCTAACTCTAATAACTCTAAAGATAATAACCAATCATTTGAAAATTCATTTTGCAACCTCAAAGAAATATTTTTAATTTTTTCTTCTGAGACCTTATTATTTTCACGCATTAATCTAACATCTCTATACAAATCATACAACTGTAATTCTTTATCAGAATAATTTATTTTATTAGTTTTAGTTTCTGAAACTTTACTCTTATCTTCAAAAGAATTAATATCTGCAGCACCAGAATACGCTGATTTTATTTCCTTCCCAACAGCCATATCATAAATTCCCCAATCTGGATGAAATAATAAATTATCTCCATGAGTAACCGTACAATTTTTGAAAGAAACTAACTGAATTCTACCACGTAAATCACGAATACCTGTAATAACTTCTCCTTCAACTTTTATTCCTCCTTCAAATTCTAATGTAATTTGTTTTCCTTCATATATACCATAGGCTTCTAAATCACGTGGGCTCATATTTTCGATAGGAATATTAATTCCTTTTAACTTTCCTATAGGACTTCCAAAACCTTCAGCATGATATTCAACACCATGACCAATCAACTCTTTATCTCTATTTGCTAAAGCTGTTGCACCAGTAGTTTGAACATAAATAGGTCTGTTTTTATCATCTTTAATAACATTTGTAAACACCCCTGAAACCTGTAAGCCCGTACTCAATTCAATAGTTCCTAAATTTTTAGAAGCTATTAATTTCTCCACCCCTTTTAAACCTCCAGTTCTAATTCCCATTGTATTCGCAAACTGCTCTAAAACCAAACTTAAATGAGCAAAATTCGGAGTTACAAATAATTGTGGTTGGGGTTTCGTAATATCAAAACTTACATTAGCTGCATCAATTGTATAAGCAACTTTTTCAACGTCATCCTTCATACAAGATTTACTTTCTCCTATTGACGACAATAATCCTGCACCATATATCTCAGGACTATCCAGCTCTCCTATCAAACCATATTCAACAGTCCACCAATGTAAATTTCTAATTTGAGCCATTTCAGAAAGCTCACCCATATTATCTTGCAACCACTCTACTTTTTCTTGAGCTTCAGAAATTTCTTTAGGATCTGAATTCGGATTTTCTTTTAAAATCGACAATAATCGAATTGCTTCATACATTTCATAATCTTTTGATGATGAAATTGCCTTAGACCCTATCTCTCCAAATCGCCTTAAATATTCTGAATACTCAGGGTTTGCAATAATCGGAGCATGACCAGCAGCCTCATGAATAATATCTGGAGCCGGTGTGTATTCAATATGATCAATTGTTCTCATATCAGAAGCAATTACTAAAACATTATAAGCTTGAAACTCCATAAATGCATTAGGTGGTATAAAACCATCAACAGAAACTGCTGCCCAACCTATTTCTTTTAAAATACGATTCATTCCTTCCATATAAGGAATGCTTTCAACAGATATTCCTGTTTTTTCTAAACCTTTTATATATGATGAATGTGCTACCTTACCTAAATAATCTACATTCATTCGCATTACATAACGCCAAACTGCTTGATTTTGTGCAGTATATTCATTATAAGGTTGCTTTACTACAAATTTATGTAAGTGTTTTGGTAACTTTTTAGTGACATCATTTAACTCAAAATGAGATTCCATATAATTGTTTGTTTTGCTCGGTAAATTTAAGTTTTTTATACTTCACAAAAAATCGATATTCGTTAAATTATATATTTAGTATATTTACGTTAATCAAAAAAATCAATAGCATGAGAAATCGCGGAGGCTTTAAAATTCGTTTACTAATAGGTGTTGCCATTGTAGCATTTGCATACTTAAAAAAATGTAGTCAACAAGAAGTAAATAAATATACCGGTAAAACTCAAGCTGTAAGCTTATCTCCTCAACAAGAAATAGCTATTGGTTTACAACAAGCCCCATCTATGGCTCAGCAACATGGTGGTTTACTTCCAGACCAAAATGCACAAGCTTTAGTTGATAAGGTTGGCCAAAGACTTGTTAACAATACCGTTGCTAAACAATCTGGTTACAAATATGATTTTCATTTACTTCGTGATAATAGAGCAATTAACGCCTTTGCCTTACCTGGTGGGCAAATATTTATTACATACGCACTATTTTCAAAACTAAAAAACGAAGATCAACTCGCTGGGGTTTTAGGTCATGAAATAGGACATGTATTAGGAAAACATTCTAACGAAAGAATCACCAATGCTAACTTCTGGAAACTTTTAACCATGGGTGCTTCCGTTGGTGCCGACTTAGGGCAATTAGCTAACGGTATTGGACAGCAAACCTTATTGAAAAATGGTCGTGGTGATGAGTTAGAAAGCGATGAACTAGGCGTTAAATTGATGATTGATGCAGGCTACAACCCAGAAAGTTTAATTGGCGTAATGGAGATTTTAAAAGCTGCTGCAGGTCCAAATAGAGTTCCTGAATTTCAAAGTTCGCACCCAGATCCTGAAAATAGAATTGAAAAAATTAAAGAAGCTATTCGTAAATACAAGAAGTGATTTTTAAGTGAATTCACATAAATAAGTATCACCACAATTAAATTAAGCTTATACCTAAGTTGGCAGTAATTGCTCAACAGACTCAAATTCAACATTCAAAATAAATTCTTTTAAATTAAGACATGAAAATTATAAGTAAAATATTTTTTGGCCTTATAGTTCTAAAT
This sequence comes from uncultured Tenacibaculum sp., assembly GCA_964498665.1. Classification (GTDB taxonomy): domain Bacteria; phylum Bacteroidota; class Bacteroidia; order Flavobacteriales; family Flavobacteriaceae; genus Polaribacter. Next base: position 19,286 of record CAZCHR010000009.1, read on the forward strand.
ATTTTGAGTTATTTCATTTTCTCTCAAACATCATCTGAAAGAGTTGTAAATAATGAATATCTTAATTTCACAAAAAAAAGACTTATAAATAAGTGGGTAAAAGACACTTCTGAAGTTATAATTTTAGCGTCTTGTGGAGATGAATTCTTTAGAAAAAAAAAGGAAATTGAAACAATAATTAAAAAATCAAATCCTAAAAATAGAATTAATGATTTTTCTTATTCATATTGGAAAGACAATTATCATATTGATCCTATGATGGTTATTAATAAATTTACTGACTCTATAAAATCTAATAACTGTATTGTTTATAAAGTCTGTACTGAAAAAACAATTCCTTCTCTAATGAAAATAATTAATTATAAATATTTTTTTTCTGATTCAGAAACTGATTATCATGTTATGTTTCATAATAGACAAATGGAATTAAAAACGATAACCTATGTTTGGTTTTCAGGATTTTGGATTAAAATATCAGAGAAAAATAAAACTACTGCCAACAACCTATAAAAATAATATGTAGTTTAGCGCTTAATCAAAGGGTAGTTCAATTTTGCCAAGTCTGATTTTCCTGCGGAAAAATTAGCCTTACACCAAAACGCACTATTCTGAAACACGTTAAATGCAACTTCTTAATCGGTTACGTTATTTTTTAAAAAATCACCAATAATCTTTCTTACTTTTGTTCATCAACACACAACAAATGAACAAGAAAGTAATTTTAATGATACTAGATGGTTGGGGTATTAATCAAGACCCAAAAGTATCAGCTATATACAACGCAAAAACACCATATATAAACTCACTATACGATAAATTCCCACATGCAGAGTTACGTACCGATGGAGAACATGTAGGTTTACCTGAAGGACAAATGGGAAACTCTGAAGTTGGGCATATGAATTTAGGCGCTGGTAGAATTGTTTACCAGAATTTAGCCAAAATAAACAAGACTGTTAAAGACGGTTCTTTAGCTCAGGAAAAAGAACTAATTAACGCTTTTGAATACGCTAATAAAAATAACAAAAATGTTCATTTTTTAGGATTAGTTTCTAATGGCGGAATTCACTCACACATCAATCATTTAAAAGGATTACTTGATGCAGCAGATAACCATGGTTTAAAAGATGTTTTTTTGCATGCTTTTACAGATGGTCGTGATTGCGATCCGAAATCAGGAAAGTATTTTATCAACGGTATTCAAGAACACATGCAAAAAACTACTGGTGAATTGGCAACAATTACTGGTCGTTATTATGCGATGGATCGTGATAATCGTTGGGAACGTGTACAATTAGCTTACGATGCTTTAGTTAACGGAAAAGGTTCTTTATCAAAAAATGCTGACGAAAGCATTCAACAAAGTTATGATAACGATGTTACCGATGAATTCATCAAACCAATAATTATGGTTGATGAAAATAATCAACCTAAAACAACTATTAAAAAAGATGATGTTGTTATTTTCTTTAATTTCAGAACAGATAGAGGTCGTCAGTTAACCGAAGCTTTAAATCAAAAAGATTTTACTGAATTTAACATGAAAAAATTACCGTTGTATTTTGTTACCATGACAAATTATGATGAAACTTTTAAAAACATCAATGTTATTTACAACAATAATAATATTGAGAATACTTTGGGTGAAGTTTTAGAAACTGCAAATAAAAAACAAATCCGAATTGCTGAAACAGAAAAATATCCCCACGTTACATTTTTCTTTTCTGGAGGAAGAGAACAAGAATTCGAAGGAGAAAAAAGATTATTATGTCCGTCTCCAAAAGTAGCTACTTATGATTTAAAACCAGAAATGAGTGCTTATGAAATACGTGATGCTATCGTTCCTGAATTAAAAAATAGAGAAGTAGATTTTGTGTGCTTAAATTTTGCTAACGGAGACATGGTTGGTCATACCGGAGTTTTTGAAGCAGCAGTTAAAGCTTGTGAAACGGTAGACGACTGTGTAAAAGATGTAATTACAACTGCTTTAGAAAATGACTACACTACTATTTTAATTGCAGATCACGGTAATTGTGAAACGATGATAAATCCAGACGGATCGCCACATACAGCACATACCACAAACCCTGTACCAATGATTTTAATAGATAAAGATTTAAAATCAATAAAAAATGGTGTTTTAGGTGATATCGCCCCAACAGTTTTACGACTAATGAACGTAGAGCAACCTAAAGAAATGACACAACATTCACTTATATAAATATATATCATGAAAAAAATAATATACATTCTAACCACAATACTTATTACATCTTGCGCTTCAACACCTAAAAATCCTGCTATTAAAAATAAAAATGGAAATTTAGTAGGTATTGCTACTAAAAAAGATTTTCAACAAGAGCCTTACGGAGCAGCGTGGTTTAATGATTTTTATTCTTACTACGAAACAGACAAAGATGTTGTAGAAAAATTAAAACCATATTTAAAAAACATAAAAATTAAAGGTTTTATGGGAACTTGGTGTGGAGATAGCAAAAGAGAAGTTCCTAATTTTTACAAAATATTAGACGAAGTAAATTACAACTACAAGAATTTAGAATTAGTAACTGTAAACAGATCTAAAAAAGCCAACGGATTAGAAGAAGGATTTAACGTATTAAGAGTTCCTACTTTTATATTTTATAAAAACGGAAAAGAAATTGGACGTTTTGTAGAACATGCAGTTAACGGAAGTACTGTTGAAAAAGACTTCTTAAAAATTGTTTCTGGTCAAGAATACAGGCATCCATATCAAAAATAACCGTAAATTTGCGCTTCAATATTTTTAACATGATCAAACCAAAAACTAGAGAAGAAATTGAATTAATGCGTGAAAGTGCATTAGTAGTATCCAAAACATTAGGAATGCTTGCTAAAGAAGTAAAACCCGGTGTTACTACTTTATATCTTGATAAACTTGCCGAAGAATTTATTAGAGAGCAAGGTGCAATTCCTGGTTTTTTAGGATTATATGATTTTCCGAATACACTTTGTATGAGTCCAAACTCGCAAGTTGTACACGGAATTCCAAATAAAACTCCTCTACAAGAAGGTGATATAATTTCTATTGATTGTGGCGCTATTAAAAATGAATTTTATGGTGACCACGCCTACACTTTTGCTGTTGGTGAAATAGCTCCTGAAGTTCAAAAATTACTGGATGTAACCAAAGAAAGTTTATACGTTGGTATTCGTGAATTAAAAGTTGGTAATCGTGTTGGTGATGTTGGTTTTGCTATTCAGAATTTTACTGAAAAACATGGCTACGGTGTAGTTCGTGAATTAGTAGGTCATGGATTAGGAAAAGTAATGCATGAAGATCCTGAAATGCCAAATTATGGTCGTAGAGGTCGTGGTAAAAAATTTATTGAAGGTATGGCTGTTGCTATTGAACCTATGACAAACATGGGAACTCAAAAAATACTCCAACACAAAGACGGATGGACAATTACCACATTAGACGGAAAACCATCTGCTCATTTTGAACACGACGTAGCAATTGTTAATGGTAAACCAGAATTACTTTCTACATTTAAATACGTAAACGAAGCTTTGGGTATTGAAACTAATGAAGAAGATGAATTCAGAGCTTAAAAAAATCCTGAAACATGAATACAAAACTTATTACTACTATTTTTTCTCTAGGGATATTCTTGATAATCGCTGGTAGTTTATTCAAACTATTACATTGGATGTTCGCTCCTGAGTTATTTATCACAGGTATAGCTTTATTAGTAATTAGTATTATTTTATTTGTAATAAAAAAAGTTACAAATTAAAAAACACCTAGTTGAAGCTTTTTAAAACCATACTAAACACCATACCTCGCCCTATATTAATTAAAGCAAGCTATATAGCTCGCCCTATAATTGCGTGGTGGTTAAAAGGAGGTAAATTTACAGATCCTATTGACGGAAAATCATTTCGTAAATTTTTACCTTATGGATATGGAGTGCAAAGAGAAAATGCACTTTCTCCTTCTACCTTATCTTTAGAAAGACATCGTTTATTATGGTTGTATTTACAAAAAGAGACTGATTTTTTTACGACAGATAAAAATTTAAAAGTTTTACATATTGCTCCTGAGCAATGCTTTCTTGACATTTTTAGAAAACAAAAAAACCTAGATTATATCACTTTAGATTTAGAGTCGCCAATTGCAGATGTGAAAGCAGATATTTGCGACTTACCTTTTAAAGACAATGAATTTGATGTTGTTTTTTGCAATCATGTTTTAGAGCATATCTCTGACGATACGAAAGCGATGCAAGAATTATATCGCGTATTAAAACAAGACGGATTTGGTATTTTTCAAATTCCACAAGATTTAAATAGAGAAACTACTTTTGAAGATGATACAATTACCGATCCAAAAGAACGTGCTAAAATTTTTGGACAATACGATCATGTTAGAGTCTACGGTCGTGATTATTTTCACAAACTTCGTTCTATAGGTTTTAAAGTTGATGAAATTGATTTTACAAAAAAAATCGCTCCAGAAAAACTAGAACGATTTGCTTTAATGAAAGGCGAAATTTTGCCTGTGTGTTTTAAATAAAACCTAGAGAATTCAAAAACATTAATATAAACGACACAAAAAAAGAATAAATAGCGTATCTAATATTATTTCTCTGACTAATAACCTTCTGAGTCAATTCACTATCCTCTAATTTAGATATACTTTTAACAAATTCTTTTTCATAAATCCTTACTAAATATGTCTGATTATCCTTACGGACACCTTTATTTTTATTATAAAAAAACTATAATTATTATCTAATATTTTAGATATATCAACCAATAAAACATAAGCCTTATAATAAAACACAGCTGCCATAATTGAAAAAAATAAAAACATCATATTCATAACAATTAATTTAGCAGTTATTGTTTAAACTCTGCTATTCGTCCTTTTTCATCTACATATAAAAGAATCGCTTTTACTTCAGAGTATTTACTTAAAAATTCTTTTGACTTACTTATTCCCATTGCCATAAACGATGTAGCATAAGCATCTGCATCAGCACAATCAAAATTACCATAAACTGTAGCACTTAATAAATTACTTTCAGTTGCAAAACCTGTTTTTGGGTTAATTGTATGAACAATTTTATTTCCGTTTTTAGAAATTCTAAATTTTCGATAATTACCAGAACCCGCCATTGATTGATTGTTTAATTCAATAAATTGAGATACACTTCTTGTACCATCTACATTAGGATCATCTATAGCAACTTTCCAATATACATTTCTACTATTTTTTCCTCTTGCTCTGATTTCTCCTCCAATTTCTACTAAATAATTGGTGATTTTTTTGTCCTCAAAAAATCGCCCGATAACATCAATTCCATAACCTTTAGCTATCGAATTAAAATCTAAACAAGCATTAGGGAATTTCTTTTTAACTCTTCTATCTCCTATAGTTATCTTATCTAGTCCCACTTGCTTCATCAATTCATTTACTTGCAAAGTATCTAAATCTTTCTTTTGTTTTTTGTACCCAAATCCCCAAGCATTTACCAAATTACATACAGTCGGATCAAAATACCCATCTGTTTCTTTATAAATACGTTTCGACTTTTGAAAAACCTCCAAAAATAAATCATCAATAACTACAGTAGAATCTCCTTTATTAATTTTTGAGATATCAGAAGTAGGTATATAAGTTGACAATGATTTATTCACTACCTGAAACAAACTATCAATAGATTTTTGATAATTTGTAGTATTTAAATAAGTAATATGATATGAGGTTCCGAAAACTAAACCTTGTAATTTAGTTTCATTTATCTTTTTTTCATGATTACAAGCAACTATTAGCAACATTAGTATACTTACTATAAAAAGTGTTTTTTTATTCATTTTATTAAATTTGTTCACAAAAATAATTGATTCTTACCTCATAAAAGATTGTTAATTATCTTTTTTGTATCATCATTTTTTTAAATTTGTTTTATTATTGTTTTAATAACTCATCTGAAAAATCAGAACAAATGAAAAAAATAATTGCATTCCTAACAGTTTCATTTTTATTAGCATCATGTGCTTCTACAAAAGAATTAGAAGCTTTAAAAACAACACATCAAAAAACAAAAAACGAATTGTTAGCCGTAAAAAACAGCCTAACAAAATGTTTAGTAGAGAAAGAAAGTTGTCAAGACAAGGTTTCTACGCTACAGACTTCTGTAAATGATTTAAAAAAGGATAAACAAAATACGCTTCAACAAGTAGAAAACTTAACTGTTTTAACAAAAGGAGCTAATGACAACATTAAAGAAACATTAACTCAATTAAGTAAAAAAGACAAATACATTAATAAAATTAGAGCTGCTGCTTCTAAAAAAGATTCTTTAAATTTAGTTGTTGCCTTTCACTTAAAGAAAGAACTACAAGAAGGAATCGACGATAAAGATATCGAAGTAAATGTTGAAAAAACAGTTGTATTTATCTCTATTTCTGATAAATTATTATTTAAAAGCGGAAGCTATACAGTTTCAGATAAAGCGTCTAAAGTTTTAGAAAAAGTAGCTACAGTAGTAAATGGTCAACCAGAAATGGATGTGATGATTGAGGGTCATACAGATGACACTCCTGTTGCTTCGGGTTCTGCTTTAAAAGACAACTGGGGATTAAGTGTTTTAAGGTCAACATCTATTGTTCGTGAACTACAAAACAAATATAACGTAGCTGCTAGTAGATTAATCGCAGCTGGTAGAGGTAGTTTTGCTCCTTTAGTAGCTAATGACACTCCTGCTAACAAAGCAAAAAACAGAAGAACAAAAATTATAATTTTACCTCGCTTAAATCAATTCTTTGAATTGCTAGAACAAAAAGCTGAGTAATTTCCACAAACTAATACACAAAAGGCAACTCTATGAGTTGCCTTTTTTTATTCAAAAAAACTAACGTTCTTTGCTACGCACAATCAAATTAATTATGTTAAATATTATTTTACCTAAAAGATTTCAGCTTTTAAAAACGTTTAGTTTAACCGTTTTGTTTTTTGCTTTTTTAGTTAGAACTATTCTATATGTATTTGCTTTTAAATACATAGATTTCTCTTTAGTTAATTTATTTAAAATATTCGTTATTGGTTTCTTTTTCGATATAGGAAACCTACTATATCCTCTAGGATTATATGCAATTTATTTACTAATTATTCCAACTAAATTTCATGGTAGTTTAGTAGATAAGATAATTACTAAGTTTACATACGGACTATTCTTGTTTATTTTTATTTTTTCTTTCCTTGCTGAGATTCCTTTTTGGCAAGAATACCAAAGAAGATATAATTTTATTGCTGTAGATTACCTTTTATACACTTACGAAGTTGTTCAAAATATCCACCAATCATTTTCACTACCATTACTAATTGGTGTTATCGTTTTAATTCTAATTCTTAGTATTCGTTTTGCTTCAA
>CAZCHR010000010.1:0-14480 GCA_964498665.1 uncultured Tenacibaculum sp.
TCATCTGGTACACAACAATCTACTGGACAAACTGCGGCACATTGAGGCTCTTCATGAAAACCTTTACACTCTGTACATTTATCTGCTACAATATAATATATTTCATCAGAAATAGGTTCTTGATCTTCATCTGCATTTGCTTTTTTACCATTAGGTAAAACAATATTTCCTTCTAAATCAGTACCATCAGCGTATTTCCAATCATCTGCTCCTTCATAAATTGCAGTATTTGGACATTCAGGTTCACAAGCCCCACAATTTATACATTCATCTGTTATAATAATTGCCATAATAAATCTCTTTCAGTTTTGTAACTTTGCAATGGCAAAAATAGTTCCAAATTAATTTAGAAACAAAATAAATGGATATAATCCAAAATAGAATCTCTGCATTTGTAAAATTAGGTCTTTTTTTAGGACAGTTCACCAAAAAAGGAATTAATAAACATGAAAATATCGAACATAATGATTTGTTTTTGGATGGTTTTAAGCATCAACTAAAAATTGCAGGAGAAAATAATACTTGGTTTACCAAAGAAAATTTATTGTTTGCTACCGAAAGTTGGTCGAAAGCATTAACCAAAGACAATATTAATAAATGGATTGTTAATGAGAACTTAGGCAGAAATAAAAGCCAAAAGGTTGCTATTATTATGGCTGGAAACATACCTTTAGTTGGATTTCATGATTTTCTTTCTGTATTAATTTCTGGACATTCTGTTTTAGTAAAACAATCCTCAAATGATAAACACCTCTTACCTTTTTTAGCTAAGTATTTAGAATATGTAGAACCTGAGCTAAAAGGTAAAATCGAATTTACAGAGCAAAAACTTACCGATTTTGATGCTGTAATAGCCACAGGAAGTAATAATACTGCTCGTTATTTTGAGTACTATTTTAAAGATAAACCTAGTATCATCAGAAAAAACAGAAATTCTGTTGCTGTTATTACAGGAAATGAAACTGAACAAGATTATAAAAATTTAAGCGAAGATGTTTTTACCTATTTTGGTTTAGGTTGTCGTTCGGTTTCTAAATTATTTGTTCCTAAAGGTTATAATTTTGATAATTTCTTTCAAGGAATGTTCGATCAGCAAGAAATAATCAATAACGCTAAATATGCTAATAATTACGATTATAACAAAGCTGTTTATTTAATGAGTGAATTTGATATTTTAGAAAATGGCTTTTTAATGATTAAAGAAGATGCTAGTTATGCATCTCCTATCGCTTCAGTATTTTATGAATATTACGATAATATTGATGATTTAAGAACTAAATTGAAAGAAGATAACGAACAAATTCAATGTATTGTAGCTAATAAATTTATAGAAAATGAAATAGCTTTCGGACAAACGCAACATCCTCAATTATGGGATTATGCTGATGGAGTAAACACTATTAATTTCTTATCAAGTTTATAGGCAAAATTATTTGTTAAATTTTTATTAATTTTCATTTTACCTCCCTAACGTTTGAATGAAAATGAAATTTAATTCTTAATTTTGTAAGTTAGTATGCATAAGAAAAAAAATACATTAGTTTATTTTTTCTAGTACTTTTTATTTTTATGAAAAGCGCTGGACTTCATGCATTATCACATTCTGAAAATGAGATTAAAATTAACGATTGTGATTTATGTGAATTTGTTGTTACATCTAGCGATAATAATTTCAATACAAATAATCAAGTATTATTTACCTGCGTTGTTATTAATAATTATAATAATGAACAAGCTTTTTTTTTCAATTACTTATTCATTCAAAAAAAGATAAACACTAATCTTTTTTGTAGACCTCCTCCTACTTTCTTTTAAACTTCATTTTTTTTAGTTCTTCTCTTTATACAAAAAGAAAGAACAGCATTTTTATATAAAGCATAATCGCTTATACCTATTTTACATAGCTTTATTTAAAGTTTCTAGTAAAAAAGTTATTTGTGAATTTTTTGCTTTACGATTCAACACATTATAAAAAACTTAATTCAGATTATGATAACTACTAAAAATATAACAAAAAAATATGGCACTTTCACTGCCGTTAATAACCTGTCTTTAAATGTAAAAGCTGGTGAAATTTTATGTTTATTAGGAGCAAATGGAGCTGAAAAATCTACAACTATTAATATACTTTTAAATCTTATAAAACCTAATTCAGGAACCTGTGAAATAAACGGGTTAAATGTATTTAAAAACTCTATTAAAACAAAAGAGTTTTTAACCTACATACCTGAAAACTTAATGTTATATCCCACTTTAAGTGCTATCGAAAACTTAGATTATTTCACAAGATTATCAGGAAAAAAATTCGATGTTTTAGAGTTAAAACTATATTTATCAGAAGCAGGTTTGCAAGAAGAAGCTCATCATAATCGTGTAAAAACTTTTTCGAAAGGAATGCGTCAAAAAGTTGGAATAGCACTAGCTATTGCTAAAGAATCTAAAGTATTATTATTAGATGAACCAACATCTGGATTAGATCCAAAATCAAGTAATGAATTTATAGAGTTACTTACTAAAATGAAAAACGATGGTGTTGCTATTTTAATGGCAACACATGATTTATTTAGAGCTAAAGAAGTAAGTACTCAAATAGGGATTATGCGTTCTGGTGTATTAGAAAATTATTCTGACTCATCTGAATTGTCTTTAAAAGATTTAGAAGCTATCTATTTAGATATTATGAATTTTAAACATATTAGTTAATATGAGAAACATAATATTTAAAGAACTTAAAGAATTAAGACGTGACGATCGTTTTAAAATAGCAGTACTAGTTGCATTACTGTTACTAGTAATTTCGATAATTACAGGAGTTAATCAATATAAAAAAGATAATAACCAATATTTAAAATCAGTAGATAAAGAAAGAAACATTTGGGAAACGCAAGATGAAAAAAATCCACACTCTGCAGCTCATTATGGTACATATGCTTTTAAACCAAAATTTGCATTATCATTATTTGATTATGGAGTAACTAAATATACCGGTAACTCTATTTTTCTAGAAGCACATAATAGAAACGAAGCTTCATTTAGTGAGGCTAGTGATCAAACTAGTTTAGCTCGTTTTGGAACATTATCTATAAATTTCGTTTTAATTTACCTTTTTCCTTTAATAATTATTTTAATAGGATATAATTCTTACACTAAAGAACTCGAAAACAAAACACTAACATTATTAAAAAGTCAAGGTGTACATCCTTTAAAATTAGCTTTAGGCAAATGGTTTACAACTTTTATTTTTGTTTTTATACTAACTACAATTATATTTTTTAGCATTGGAATTATATTATCAAGTTTAGAAAAATTAGCTTTTTTTAGTTGGGCTAGCTTACTTACTCTTTTTATTTTATACTCTCTATATTATTTAATTATTACTACAATAACAGTATTAATATCTATGTGGTCTAAATCATCTGGTATATCGTTGGTAAATAGTTTAGTTATATGGATTTTTTTTTGCTTTGTTATTCCAAAAGTAGGAACCAATTTAGCTAATGAAAATCATCCTTATCCATCAAAATCAGAATTTAATTCATCTGTTAGTAATGATAAAAAAAATGGTTTAGATGGTCATAATCCTTGGAACAAAGCTGCTAAAAAATTAGAAAAAGAAACTCTTAAAAAATACGGTGTTGATAGTATTCATAAATTACCATTTAACTATGCTGGTTATAGAATGCAAAAAGGTGAAGAACACGAAGCTAAAATTTATGAGAAGCATTATAAAACATTAAAAAATATTGCTATAAGACAGAATAATACTTATAAGAAGTTATCTTTTTTATCACCTTTTATTCCCGTACGATTTTTATCTATGGATATAGCAAATACAAGTGGGAATTTACATTGGAAATTTACTGAGGAAGCTGAAAAATATCGTATACGTAAACAGGAGTTTTTAAATTATGATATTAAAGATAACTCTAAATATGGTGAGCGTGGTTATAAAATGAATGCTGAAAAATTTAAACAACTTTCTAAATTTAATTTTACACCTCCTAGTTTGTTACAAATACTAAAAGAAAACACAAAAAACATCTTGTTTTTAACACTATGGTTTTTGTTTCCGTTTTTAGGTTTAATTATTTCATCAAAAAGAATATAAGGCTATGTTTAAAAACAATTTATCATACGAAATTAAATTATTGATACGTAATAATTGGCTTATAGTGTTACTAACTTTTATTGTTTTGCTTTTTGCTTTTGCTACTTATAACGGAAATAAAAATGTCAAGAAGAGAATGAATGACATTGCTAAAATGCAAGAAAATTTACAAAAGAAGGATAGTGTATTATTGAGTACTCTTGAAAGAATTGAAAGAGGTGAAAAAATGGATATTCCATATTGGCGATTACCATCAGAACCTATGACAATTGGATATAGAAATCCGCGTTTAGCAATAATGCAACCTGAAAAATTATCTTTTTTAGCAACAGGACAAAGTGATATGTATACGCATTTTAAAAGTCCAACAGTATATGGAAATAATTTTGCGCTAGATTATTCTGAAATGATAAATCCAGTACAACTTTTATTTGGAAATTTTGATCTAGCATTCGTAATCATATACATTTTACCATTACTAATTATTGCTTTTACTTTTAATATTTTACCCAAAGAAAAAGAGTTAGGCACTTTAAAATTATTAGCAGCACAACCTATATCAATTATAAATTGGTTATTGCAAAAAATGATAATTCGTTACCTTATTTTTACAGTTATCACATTATTTTCTTTGCTATTTATTATTGTTTATACGGGTACTTATAAGGAAACTAATAGCTTAATTAGCTTATTTTTATTAATAGCAAGTTATATATTGTTTTGGTTTGTTGTTTCTACAATTATAAATATTAAAGTTAATGATTCATCTAAAAATGCATTTGCTTTAATTACAGCTTGGTTACTAATCATTTTGATTTTACCAGCGGCTATTAATCAAATCGGAAATTCATTATATCCTACTCCTTCACGTTTAAAAATGATTAACGAAATACGTTTAATCAAAAAAGAAAATGAAGAAAAACAAAATGAAATAATGAATGCATATTTACGTGATCATCCTGAATTAGCTACTGGTACAGATAAACAAAAATTTGGTTTTTGGCATAAGTATTTTGCGTCTGAAAAAATAATGGAGAAAAAAACAAAACCTTTATTAATACAATATGATTTACAATTAAATAAACAGCAAAATTTAATAAGTACATTTAAATATTTTTTACCAGGTATTTTAATGCAACAATCATTAAATAATATTGCAGGTACATCTGAAAAACATTACAACGACTACAAAAAGCAAGTCTTTGAATTTTCTGGTAAATGGCGTAATTATCTTGTTCCTATGCTATTTAAAAAACAAAAGTTTACTACAAAAAACTATAACGAAATTCCTAGTTTTAATTATCAAAATAGAATTAAAAATAATGCTTGGTCACACCTATTGGTAATTATTATTACTTGCTGTTTTATTTTTTATGTTTTTTTGAGAAAAAAGTTAAACCATAACATTTTTTATTAATAAAATTATGGTTGTATCTATATAATTATACATATGGCTGTATTATTAATCAAACAACAATTATTCTCATTAAATATTTTTAAAACTAAACAATGTTTAGTAAAAAATTAAAATCAATTGTTTAATGAGAAATAAACCCACAAACAAAAAACAACATTTAATGGCAATTTTAAATATAAATAAAATACATAAAAATTCAGATAACATCGGTATAATTAGTTCTACTGTTTGTACAATTCATTGTATGCTAACACCTTTTTTATTTGTTGCTAAATCTTGTTCTGCTACTTGTTGTAAGCATACTCCTAATTGGTGGAAAGCAATTGATATTCTATTTTTAATAATATCATTTATCGCTATTTATTTCAGCTCTAAAAACTCAAATGATAAATTTATACGTTTAAGTTTTTGGATGAGTTGGTTCTTTTTAAGCTTTATTATTGTAAATGAACATATTGAGTTTATACTAATTAGTCAATGGTTAATATATATACCTGCATTTACTCTTATTTTTACACATTTTTATAATAGAAAATATTGTTTATGTAATACAGAGTGTAACAACGACTAATTTAAACTTAATAATATTTACTGGTTATTATTAAGTTTATAGTTAAATATTGCATCTTTGTAGTGCTAAAAAGAACTTATAACTAGTAAAAAATGAAAAAACATAACTTTAGCGCAGGACCTTGTATTTTACCAGAAGAAGTGCTTAAAAAAGCATCAGAAGCTGTTATAAATTTTAATAACGATAATCTTTCTTTAATAGAAATATCTCACAGAAGTAAACCTTTTGTTGATGTTATTGAAAAAGCACGTAGTTTAGCTTTAGAATTATTAAATTTAGAAAACAAAGGATATAAAGCATTGTTTTTACAAGGTGGAGCAAGCTCACAATTTTTAATGACAGCTTATAATCTATTAAACAAAAAAGCTGCATACTTAAACACTGGTACTTGGAGTAGCAAAGCAATAAAAGAAGCTAAATTATTTGGTAAATTAATAGAAGTTGCTTCATCTGAAGATAAAAACTTTAATTACATTCCTAAAAGATATAAAATCCCTACCGATGTAGATTATTTTCACTGTACAAGTAATAATACAATTTTCGGATCTCAAATGAAAAGTTTCCCTGAAACTTCTGTTCCTTTAATTTGTGATATGAGTTCAGATATATTTTCTCGCAAATTAGATTTCTCAAAATTTGATTTAATTTACGCTGGAGCGCAAAAAAATATGGGCCCAGCAGGAACAACATTAGTTGTTATAAAAGAAGGTATATTAGGAAAAGTAGAACGTGTTATTCCTTCAATGTTAAATTATCAAGTTTTTATTGATAAAGAGAGCATGTTTAACACCCCTCCTGTCTTCAATATTTATACCTCAATGTTAACTTTAGAATGGTTAAAAGATTTAGGAGGAATTGATTTTATAGAAAAAGTTAATCAACAAAAATCAGCACTTTTATATAACGAAATAGATAGAAACCCTCTGTTTAAAGGTTTTGCAGCAAAAGAAGATCGTAGTCATATGAATGCTACTTTTAATTTAACTGATGATAAGTTAAAAGGAACATTTGATAAACTATGGAAAGAAGCCGATATTAACGGTTTAGATGGTCATAGAAGTGTTGGTGGTTACCGAGCAAGTATGTATAACGCATTACCATTATATAGCGTGCAAGCTTTAGTAAATGTAATGCAAGAACTAGAAAGAAAAGCATAATTTAACTCGTCATTACAAAATTTTAATGGCGCATATTTATAAAAATGAGAATATTAGCAAACGACGGAATCTCTCAAAGCGGAGTCTCTGCTTTAGAAAATGCAGGATTTGAAGTAATTACAACTAAAGTTGCCCAAGAACAATTAGATAATTTTATTAATGATGAAAATATTAATGCTATCATTATTAAAAATAATATAGAAATACATTCTGAACTTATTGATAATTGTCCGACCTTAAAATTAATCGCAAATACAAGCACAAACAACGATAATGTAGATGTTATTTATGCAGAAGAATGTGGTGTACAAGTTGTTAATATTTCGGATGCAAGCGCAAATGCTGTAGCTGAATTAGTTTTTGCTCACCTGTTAGGTATGGCTCGTTTTTTACACCAATCTAACAGAGAAATGCCTTTAGAAGGAGATCTGAGTTTTAATGCCTTAAAAAAACAGTTTTCTGCAGGAACAGAATTACGCGGAAAAACTATAGGTATTATTGGTATGGGTACTGCTGGACAACAAGTTGCTAAACTTGCTCTAGGATTAGGTATGAAAGTGTTAGCTTATGATGTTGACTTAGAAAATATGATATCAATTCCTGTTGAATTTTATAATGGTAAAATTATTGATTTAGAAATAGACGTTGTAAGTTCAGATGAATTATTTAAAGAAGCTCATTTTATTACTTTACATTTATCTGCGCAAGAAAATCATGTAATTGGTGCTGATGAGTTTGAAAAAATGAAAGACGGAGTTGGTTTTATTAACGTTGCTCAAAATGGTTTAGTTGATGAAGTAGCCTTAATAAATGCTATTGGGAAAGGTAAGGTACAATACGCTGGTTTAGATACTTTCGAAAATCAACCAAAACCTGAGATTCAATTATTAATGAATCCGGAATTATCTTTAAGCCCTAATATAGCCGCTAATACAATAGAGGCGCAACATAAAATAGGCGTAGAATTAGCAAATAAAATAATTAATTCTTTACATGTATAAGTAATTTTATGGCGACTGTAAAACCTTTTAAAGCAGTAAGAGCTACTAGAGATAAAGTAGCATTAGTTTCTTCTAAATCTTACGAAATTTATACTCCAGAAATGTTAGATGCTAAACTAGCATTTAATCCCTATACATTTTTACATGTTATTAATCCTGGATATAAATACCATAAACAAGATATTAGTGGAGAGCAACGCTTTAAATTGGTTCATAATCGTTATTTAGAATTTAAAGAAGATACTATTTTTACACAAGACGAAAAACCTGGTTTTTATATCTATAAAAAAATAACTCCAACCAATTCTTTTTGTGGTATTATCGCTGCAACTTCTGTTGAAGATTATCATAATAATATCATCAAAAAACATGAAGGCACTTTAAAAGAAAGAGAGTTATTATTCGAAAATTATTTAAAGAATACTGGCTTTAATGCAGAACCAGTACTCCTTACCTATCCAGATAATAATAGTATTAATAGTATTATTGAAAAATATAGTACAAAAAGAGCTGAATATCAATTTGCAACTACTGATAAAGACTCACATTTGCTATGGGTTGTAAATAATGATGATGATATTAGACTAATAGCTAATGAGTTTAAAAATATAGATACTTTATATATTGCTGATGGGCATCATCGCTCAACTTCTTCGTGTTTATTAGCTAAAAACTTAGCTGAAAATAATCCTAAGCATACAGGTAATGAAGACTATAACTTTTTTATGAGTTATTTATTACCCGAAAGCCAATTAAGCATTTATGAATTCAATCGATTTATAAAAGATTTAAACGGTTTAACTCCCGATGAATTTTTAATTGAATTAGATACTGTTTTCAGAATAGAAAACAGAGGTCAAGAATTATATAAACCAAAAGAAAAGCATCATTTTAGCATGTATTTAAATGGTGAGTTTTATGCGTTGTATTTACGAAAATCAGCATACCAATTTACAGATTCTTTAAGTGAATTAGATGCTCAGATTTTATATACTACTGTTTTAAAACCTGTTTTAGGGATAAATGATATTAGAAATGCTTCTAAAATTTTATATTCTCAAGACAAATCTGACGGATTAGAGTTAAAAACAAAAGTTGACTCTGGTGAATTTAAAGTGTCATTTGGTATGTTACCTACAGACATTAATGAGCTAAAAACGATTGTTGATGCAGGTTTATTAATGCCGCCAAAAACTACTTATATAGAGCCTAAACTAAGAAGTGCTCTAACAATTTACGAATTTTAGTCTATAAACATAACTTATTATGATTTCAGGAATAAAAGAAAATCTTCAAAACATAAAGGATAATCTACCTAAAAATGTAACACTTGTTGCTGTTTCTAAAACCAAACCTATAGCTGATATTCAAGAAGCATATGATGCTGGTCAACGTATTTTTGGAGAGAATAAAATTCAAGAAATGGTTACTAAATTCGATGCTTTACCAAATGATATCGAATGGCATATGATTGGGCATTTACAAAGAAACAAAGTAAAATACATGGCTCATTTTGTGAGTCTAATACACGGAGTAGATAGTTTTAAAACATTAAAAGAAGTTAATAAACAAGCTATTAAACATAATAGGGTTATTAATTGTTTATTGCAAGCTCGCATTGCAAAAGAAGAAACTAAATTTGGGTTAACATTTTCTGATATCAATGAAATTATTACCTCAGAAGAATTATCAGAATTAAAAAATATTAAGATTGTTGGCTTAATGGGAATGGCTACTTTTACAGATAATGAAGAACAATTAGCTAGTGAATTTTCATCTTTAGCTAATTTCTTTACTGAAAAACAAAAGAAAAACCCGAATTTAAAAATACTTTCAATGGGAATGAGTGGTGATTATCAATTAGCTATAAAAAAAGGAAGTAATATGGTTCGTATAGGTAGTTCAATTTTTGGTGTTAGAAATTATATTGTTTAAATTTACATAAATCAGCTAAAAGAAAAGAATTGTACGCAATATTAGATATTGAAACTACGGGAGGGAAATTTAATGAAGAAGGCATAACAGAAATTGCTATTCATAAATTTGATGGTCATCAAATTGTCGATCAATTCATTAGCTTAGTAAATCCTGAAAAAGAAATTCAAGAATTTGTTGTTAAACTTACTGGTATTAACAATAAAATGTTAAGAAATGCACCTAAATTTTACGAAGTAGCTAAAAGAATTGTAGAAATAACTAAAGATTGTACAATTATAGCTCATAATGCTGAGTTTGATTATAGAATATTAAGAACAGAATTTAAACGCTTAGGTTACGATTTTAAAAGAAATACTTTATGTACAGTTATACTAAGTAAAAAAATGATTCCTGAAGCTCCATCACATAGCTTAGGTAAACTTTGTAAATTTATTGGTATACCAATGTCTGATCGTCATAGAGCTAATGGAGATGCCTTGGCAACAGTACAATTGTTTAAGTTATTGCTAGAAAAAGATGTTGAAAAAAGCATTATTCAAAACTCTATTAAGTATCATGATAGTAGAGAAGTAAAACAACGTTTTATAAAAATACTTGATAAAATACCTGAAAAACCAGGAGTATTTTATGTACATAATCAAGATGGTAAAATTATCTTTATTGGTAGAGGAAAAAACATAAAACAAGAAGTTAATAAGCTTTTTTTAAAAACAACTAGCAAAGCACTACAAATTATAAAAAGAGTATCAGATGTTAGTTATGAAGAAACAGGTAACATACTTTTTACTCGATTAAAATATTATGATGAGTTAGAAAAAATAAAACCTAAATACAATATCATTCGTAAAAAGAAAATAACAGATAAGAACTTTAATCATGATAATTTATTAATTATTGATAAAGGTCGTATACCTGAAGAAAACGCTGTTATTTTAGTTGAAAAAAATCAAGTAATTGGTTATACATATACTAATTTAGCTTTTCAGGAAAATAAGTTATCTATTTTAAAATCGATGATTACTCCTATTAGTAATAAAGAACTAGCAAAAACTATTATAAAAAATTACTTACTTAAAAATAAGGTGTTAAAAATGGTAAGATTACAAGTTGAAAATAATTTGTAATATTGTTTAAACCATTATAATTATTTTAATAAAAATCAATTTTTTCACTTGAAAAAAAATACCAAAAACTGGAAAGAAAAACTTCATGAAGTAATTTATGAAGCAGATACACCTGCAGGTAAATTATTTGATATTATTTTATTATTTGCCATTATAGCTAGTATTTTACTGGTAATGCTTGAAAGTGTGGATAGTATTAACTTAAAATATGGTGAATTTTTAAATATATCAGAATGGATTATTACAATTCTTTTTACAGTAGAATACATTATTCGTATTATTTCTATAAAAAAACCAACAAAATATATTTTTAGTTTTTACGGTATTATCGATTTACTTTCTACACTTCCTAAATACTTAGCTATTTTCTTTACAGGTACTCACAGTTTAGTTGCACTAAGAGCACTACGCTTATTAAGAGTTTTTAGAATATTAAAATTAGCTCGTTTTATTGGTGAATCAAACAATTTTTTAAAAGCTTTAAAAGCTAGTAGAGCAAAAATTGCTGTTTTTCTATTTTTCGTATTTATTTTATGTGTTATTTTAGGTACAGTAATGTATTTAATAGAAGGTGGTGAAAACGGATTTACAAGTATTCCAAGAAGTGTTTATTGGGCAATTGTTACTTTAACCACAGTTGGTTATGGTGATATTGCACCCCACACCCCATTTGGGCAATTTGTAGCAAGTATAATAATGATTTTAGGTTATGGTATTATAGCTGTTCCAACTGGTATTGTAAGTTCAGAAATGGTAAAAGTTAATGACATCAATTTAAATACCCAATCTTGCCCTAATTGTTCATATGAAGGACACGATGATGATGCTAATTTTTGTAATCATTGTGGTAGTAATTTACATGCTTAAATGAAAAATACATTAATTACCATTGTAGGTGCAACTGCCATCGGAAAAACTGCACTAAGTATTAAACTAGCTCAACATTTTAATTGTGAGATACTTTCTTGTGATTCTCGTCAGTTTTTTAAAGAAATGAATATTGGAACTGCAGTACCAGATGCTAATGAATTAGATGCAGCCCAACATCATTTTATTCAAAATAAAAGTATTTTTGATGATTACTCTGTTGGTCATTTTGAAAAAGACGCGTTATCTAAATTAGACGAATTATTTAAAAAGAATCCCATTCAAATAATGGTTGGTGGTAGCGGGTTATATGTTGATGCTGTATTAAAAGGATTAGATTACTTTCCGAAAGTAGATGCCTCTATTCGTGAGCAATTAAACGAAGATCTAGAAAATAAAGGTATTGTACACCTTCAAGAACAACTAAAAGTATTAGATATTGAAGCATACAATTCTATCGCTATAGACAACCCTCAAAGATTAATTAGAGCTTTAGAAATTTGTATTGGTACAGGAAATACCTATTCATCATACAAAAACAAACCTAAAGCAGTTCGTAACTTTCAATCAATAAAAATTGGATTGACTGCTGATAGAGAAATTATGTACGATCGTATAAATCGTCGAGTTGATATTATGATTAATAACGGCTTAATTGATGAAGTAACAAAACTAAAAGACCATAAAAAACTCAACGCTTTACAAACTGTTGGTTACAGAGAACTATTTGAGTATTTTGAAGGCAACTTTACTAAAGAATTTGCTATAAATGAAATCAAAAAAAATACTCGTCGTTTTGCAAAAAGACAAGGAACTTGGTTTCGTAAGGATAAAAATATTATTTGGTTTGATTTTAAAGAAGACATTAAAACTATAATTAAAACTATAGAAAATAAATTTTAACGAATTTTAAAGAACTTAGCTACATCACTTTTATATATTTGCGACAAAACTATCAAAATTATGAAATCAAAAATTTTATTTTTAGCAATAACTCTTATATCAACTATTACATTTTCTCAAACTAAATTAGGAACTGTAAATAGCGATTTAATTATTGGTAAAATGCCACAAATGAAAAACGTTTTACGTAGAGTTGAAAATTATGGTAAAAAATTAGATTCTACATTTCAAATAAAAATGAAAGAGTATCAAACAAAAATTGATGCTTATAAATCTGTTGAAAAAACATTATCTGATGCTGATAAAAAAACTAAAATTCAAGAATTAGGTTCTTTAGAGCAAGAAATGAATAAATTCCGTCAAAACGGAACAAAAATGATGCAACTTCAAAGAGATGAAAATATGCGTCCACTATACAAAAAGTTAAGTGAAGTAATTAAAGAAGTTGCAAAAGCTAACGGATACACACAAGTTTTAACAACTAACGGAAATCAATTTGGATATATTGATGAAAAATTTGACATCACTAAATTAGTATTAGATAAATTAGGTATAAAAGAATAAATTTCTTTTAATGAGTTTTAATAATAAAGATTTACATCTTCAATACGAAGGATTTTTAAAAACACCTTTTCTATGGTATGGAAAAGGTGTTTTAGGTTTGCAACAATATGAAAGTAAACAACATAAATCTTCTTCTTTTTCAGATATTATTACTCAAAAATTACGCTTAGGTAAATTAGTTGAGCGTTTTGTATCTTTTGAATTACAAAATAAAACATCTGTTAAAATACTTTCTGAGAACCTTCAAATTCAAGAACAAAAACGAACAGTTGGAGAGCTTGATTGTTTATTAATAGAAAATAACGTACCAATACACTTAGAAATAATTTATAAGTTTTATTTATATGATGAGTCGGTTGGTAATTCAGAAATTGAACATTGGATTGGACCAAATAGAAAAGATTCATTCTTACAAAAACTGAATAAATTAAAAGAAAAACAACTACCTCTACTCTATTCTAATCAATGTAAATCGTATTTAAACGAATTAAATTTAGCTCCTGAAGAAATTATACAGCAAGTATATTTTAAAGCTCAACTATTTGTTAAACTGAAAGATTTTAATGCTAATTTTTCTTTAATTAATAACAACTGTATTTGTGGTTTTTATTTAAATTTTAAAGAGCTTAAACAATTTAATAATTGTAAATTCTATATTCCCAATAAACATAATTGGTTAATTGAGCCTCATACAAACGTTAGTTGGTTAAATTTCAATGAATTTACCGATAAAGTACAAATATACATAGACGATAAAAATGCACCTTTGTGTTGGATTAAAAAACCAAACGGCGAACTTATTAAATTCTTTTTAACGTGGTGGTAATTTT
>CAZCHR010000010.1:14580-26446 GCA_964498665.1 uncultured Tenacibaculum sp.
GGTATTTAATTTTTAAGGTTTCCTTGCAACTACTTTTACCAATCTTTTTCTAGATGTTATAAAATATACACCTGTTAATAATATAACCGAAGCAATTATTGATTGACTTGAAAGTTGTTCATCTAATAACCACCAACCTAATAATAATGCTATTACAGGATTTACATATGCTGAAGTTGCTACTTTTTCAGGAGAAACTACTTTTAAAAGATAATTAAACGCTGTAAAAGCAACAATACTTCCAAAAATAATTAATACAATTACTGATGTTTGAGTTTTAAAAGACCAATTAAATGGAGTAACCCAATTCTCTTTAAAAATTAAACTAGAAATACCAAGTAAAATACCAGCTATTAACATTTGATAACCGGTACTAATTAAATAATTTTTAGGTAAATCTGCTTTTGAAACAAATACACTTCCATAGCTCCAACTTAATACACAAGTTAAAATCATAAAGATTCCTAAAACACTACCTTCTGATGTTGAAACTTCTTTTTGACTAACTAATAAATACATACCAAACACTCCTAGTAGCACACCGATAATAGATTTTTTTTGCATTTTTTTACCATCTATCAATCGTAATAAAAAAAGAACAAATAAGGGTTGAGTAGCGGCTAATAATGCTGCGAAACCTGTGTCAACATATTTTAAAGCCCAAACGAAAACACCATTACCATAAACTAAGAATAAAAAAGCAGCTACTACTGAATTTATAAATTGACTTTTAGTTATCTTAATAGTTAACTTCATCAATTTAACAATTATCATAATTAAAACTCCTGCGGCAAAAAAGCGTATAGCTCCTAAATATAAAGGAGGGATTTCAGTTACCGCTATTTTATTAAACAAATAAGTTGATCCCCATATAATATATATAGAAAAAAATGCTCCTACTATTAATAGTTTTGAGTTTTTCATTTACTATTTATCTTTTGAGATTTCTTTTCTAATTCTACTTAAACTTTGTGTAGCAATACCTAAATAAGAAGCAATATGATAGTTTTTTACATGCTTACCTATGTTAGGATAAGTTTTAGTGAAATTTAAATATCTTTCTTTAGCTGATTGTGATAGAGCTCGTTGTGTTCTTTGCTGTGATTTAGCCATAAAACGTTCTACTTTTCTTCTAATAAAACATTGAATTGCAGGTATTTTATCTAATGCATCTTCAAAATCTTTTTTCTCAACTCTTAATAATATAGATTTTTCGATTGCTTCAATAGTTAAGGTTGATTTTTCTTCTAGAAAGTAACTTATATAATCTGTTATCCACCAATCATCAACAGCAAATTGTATGGTATGTTCTTTACCTTCTTTATCTATAAAAAAAGTTCTTAAACAACCATTTAAAACATAATATTGATGTTTAACTTGGTCAGTAGTATTTAATATTAAACTGCCTTTATCAAAAGTTTCTTCTCTAAAAATATTAGACATTATATTCAATTCTTCATCAGATAAATTTAAATCCTTAAAAGCTAAAGTAATATTCTTTTTCATTTATCTAATTTAAGCATAAAAAATAAATTAATCTATTGTTTTTATGCTGTATTTTAAGCTTTTAAAATATTAGATAAAAAACAAGCTTCACAAAAAAATATTAAAATTTCGTGAAGCTTGTTCATATTAAAAACTCATTTTTATTATCTAGACCAATCTATTTTTCTAGAAACATACATAACAGATGCTAATATTATAAACAAACCTACGCTACCTACAAGTAAAGCATAACTTTCTAGTTGAATAATTACAAAGATAAAAGTATATAAAGTCAATAATGACATACATATAAATAACATAAAACGATTACTTTTTAAAATACTTTTTGCATAAAGAGTTATTAAACTAATTACTGAAATACTTGCAATAGTATATGCCTTAAAAAAATTACTATGTTCAGATATTGAAAGCAATAAAGTATAAAACATTAACAATGCTATACCAATCATTAAATATTGAAATGGATGCATGTGTATCTTACTCATTGTTTGAATTAAGAAAAAAACTAAAAAAGTTAAACAAATAACCAAAAAACCATATTTAACTGAACGTTCACTCTTTTGATATTCATCTATAGGTATTTTAAAATTAACCCCAAAATTAAATTCATTTAACGACGGAATTCCTTGAAAGTGTTGTTGAGAAAATGGTCTATTTATATCAAGAATTTTCCATTTTGCATTAAATCCGTTTTCTTTTATTTTATCTGAATTGAATGGTAAAAATTCTCCAATAAAATTAGCAGTCTTCCAATTAGATGAAATGTTGGCTGTTGTTTGTTTTCCTATAGGTATAAACTTAATTTCTTTACTTCCTCTAACATTAAAATCTAAAGAAAAATTAATGTCTTTTTTATTTGTATAATTTTCTTTTAAAGAAATTAAATTACTTTGTAAAGTGTGATATTTATTATTATAGTTTTTAGCAGTGTTTATTGAAGATAAATTATAGTTTTTATTATTTATATTAATCGATAATGCACTATTTACACCTTTTACATTTGTTGTTTTAAATAACATTTTACATTTATGCCAAAGTATATCTTCTTTTTTAACTTCACTGTGATTAAAGTTTAAAGAATCAAAAACACCTTTAATAGAAATTTTACTATTATATACAGCAGTCTTATAAATACCACGCTTTTTCTCTTCAGGATTAACCACAGAACTAACATCTAGTTTTTCAGGAAATAAATATCCATATTTAATTATTTCTACTATTTCTGAAGTTACTTTTTTTGTTTTTTGATCAGTGATTACTTTCTCTTTAAAAACCTTATAAGGCACTTTTAAAATAGGACCATAAAGAGCTACTTCATTACCCCATTTATTATTAATTTCTCTGATAACGGTTTCTTGACGATCTGAACGTTCTCTAATTAAATCTTCAATAAAAACTAAAGGGATAATTAAAATTATACTTAAAAAACCAATCATCATCATTCGTGCTGTCGACGAGGTTTTAATCCATTGTAAAAATCTATTTGGTTGTTGATCCATAATACTGATATTTAAAGTTATTTTACTTCAAAATTAGATTACAGATTTACCTTTTAATTCTACAAATTAGAATTCGTTAACAATAATTTAGAATTCGTTTGAAACTATTATTTATAATAAAGTCTCTAAATAATGCTCATTGATTAAATAAGTTTCTTTTAAATTAGAAATTTTAGTATCAATCTTAGAACTATCGTTCTTCTTTGATGATTTAGATCCAACTAGCATTACATTTTTACGTGTATGTTCGTTACTAATAAATTCGAATACTTTCGTGTTGTAGTTATTCTTTTCAAGAATTAAAGCACGAATCGTATCTGTTACCATTTCAAACTGACGCTCTTTAAAAATACCGTATTTTAATAACGGACTCTCCTGCTCTTTTCCTTTTACTTGTTGACGAATTTGTTTATGACAACATGGTGCGCAAATTATCAATTCTGCTTTTGCTGATAAGCCTTTATAAATAGCATCATCGGTTGCGGTATCACATGCGTGTAAAGCTATTAAAATATCAATTTTATTGTTATCGTATTCTTGAATTGGTTGTGCAACAAATGATAATTTTTTAAATTCAGATTTTTCAGCAATATCGTTACAGTAATCTACCAATTCTTTACGCAATTCAATTCCTGTTACAGTAGCATTATACTTTTTGGTGTTTACCAAATAATCATACAAAGCAAAGGTTAAATAACCTTTACCAGATCCCATATCAACAATATTTATTTTTTTTGGCAATTTTGTCGATTTTAATAAACCTTCAATAATCTCTAAATATTTATTGATTTGACGATATTTATCAGCCATTTTATGAATCACCTTCCCATTTTTATCCATAACACCTAAATGTTGTAAATAGCTTCCAGATTCAGCTAAACGATCTTTAGGTTTATCATGTGTTTCTGGTAGTTTATTTTTAAAACTAGCTGCATTTAGCTTATATGATACTTTTTTCTTCTTAGAAATAAATACTAATAAATCATTTTTTAGAGTAAATAATGTTGCTGCTCTAAAATTATCCATCAATAAGATTTCTAATTCAGAAATAGCATCAGTAATGTTATAGTTTTTAACCTTATCATTCGTTGTGTAATGATATGTAAACTGTAACATTTCTACTCCTTTAATTTTCACTAATCGTAGATATACATTTGGTAAACCATCGCTTTTACGCGTTGGTTTACTTAATGTTAATTTTACAAAATTATTATCTAAAACACTTTGATTTAGTGTATCTCTTAATTGTTGGAATTCATTCATACTACAAAAATAAACTACTATTATTTAAAAACAAAAACGCCACTTGTATAAGTGGCGTTTTACTATATTTTAATTTAAAACTTAAGCTCTAAAATTAATTTTACGCATACGTAAACTCTCTGGAGTAACCTCTAAATACTCATCGTTTCTAATGTATTCCATACATTCTTCTAAAGAGAAATCAATTTTCGGAGCAATCTTAACAGAATCATCATTTCCTGAAGAACGAACGTTTGTTAACTTCTTTCCTTTAATTAAGTTTACAGCCATATCATCAACTTTACTGTTTTCTCCTACAACCTGACCAGCATAGATCTCTTGGTTAGGATCGATAAAGAAACGACCTCTATCCTGTAATCTATCAATAGCATAAGCTGTTGCCTTACCTGTAATAGAAGAAACAATAGCTCCTTTTAAATCGTCAGAGAAATCACCTTTGTAAGGTCCATATTCACTAAATCTATGGTTAATAATTGCTTGACCTGCTGTTGCAGTTAATATTTTATTACGTAAACCTATTAATCCTCTTGAAGGAATTGAAAATTCTAAGTGTTGTAAATCGCCTTTTGGCTCCATAACTAATAAATCTCCTTTTCTAAGAGATACTAAGTTAATTGCTTTTGAGGCAACATCTTCAGGAACATCAATAGATAATGTTTCCATTGGTTCGTGCTTTTTACCATCAATTTCTTTAAGAATTACTTGCGGACGACCTACTTGTAATTCATATCCTTCACGACGCATTGTTTCGATTAATACAGATAAGTGTAATACACCACGTCCGAAAACGTTAAATTTATCCTCAGTATCTGTTTCGTCAACACGTAACGCTAAGTTCTTTTCCATTTCTTTGAAAAGTCTATCACGTAAGTGACGAGATGTTACAAATTTACCTTCTTTACCAAAGAAAGGAGAATTGTTAATTGTAAACAACATACTCATTGTTGGTTTATCAATCTCAGTTCTTGGTAATGCTTCTGGATTTTCTAAATCAGCAATTGTATCACCAATTTCAAACCCATCAATACCTGTAATAGCACAGATATCTCCACAAGGTACTTTATCTACTTGAACTTTACCCATTCCTTCGAATACGTGCAATTCTTTAATTCTTACTTTTTTAGTTGATCCATCAGCTTTACATAACATGTAATCTTTACCTGCTTCTAAATCTCCACGGAAAATACGTCCGATAGCAATTCTTCCTGTAAAAGAAGAAAAATCTAAAGAAGTAATTTGCATTTGTGGTGTACCTTCGTTGTATTTAGTTTCTGGAATAGATTCTAATACAGCATCTAATAACGGTACAATATCAGTTGTTTCGTTTTGCCAATCAGTACTCATCCAATTGTTCTTTGCAGAACCATAAATTGTAGTAAAATCTAATTGATCTTCTGTTGCTTCTAAAGCAAACATTAAATCAAAAACTTTTTCGTGAACTAAATCAGGAGTACAGTTTTCTTTATCTACTTTATTTACAACTACAATTGGTGTTAATCCTAATTCTAAAGCTTTACCTAATACAAAACGAGTTTGTGGCATAGGCCCTTCAAATGCATCAACTAATAATAAAACACCATCAGCCATTTTTAATACACGTTCTACTTCTCCTCCGAAATCGGCGTGACCAGGTGTATCAATTACGTTTATTTTTGTATTTTTATAGTTTACAGATACGTTTTTAGATAGAATCGTAATTCCTCTTTCACGCTCTAAATCATTATTATCTAATAATAAATCTGTACGTTCTTTACGATCGTCTAAGATTTTAGCTTGATCTATAATTTTATCTACTAAAGTTGTTTTTCCGTGGTCAACGTGCGCTATAATAGCGATGTTTCTAATTGATTGCATTCTTGCTTATTTTGAAGCCGCAAAAGTAATGTTTTTACTTTTAATATTAGATAAAACACAAAAAAGTTTAACCATCTGAAAATTAAAATACTATAATTTAATTATTTGGTAACATTACAATTTAAAAACAGCCGTGTTTTAAGTTTATCAATGAATTAGAATACCCTTGCTTTTTTAAAATTTCAATAGCCTTTTTACTTCTAATTCCTGATTTACAATAAACAACAATACTTTTTGTTGCATCAAGCTCGTTAAATCTATCTGATATTTCTTTTAAAGGAATGTGTTGTCCGCCAATATGATATTCTTCTCTTTCTGAGTTTTCTCGAACATCTAATAAATTATAATCTTCTTTATTTTTTTGTAATTCTTTAAGTGTAATTTCATTTTCAACTGCTTTTATTCCGCAGAAAAAATCGTAATCTTCTTCTAATTGATTTATTTGTGAAGTCGTGTTTTTTTCATAACCTAAAATCATTTGTCGCATACTTAAAGTATCGTACATCAATAACTTATTCGCTAAAACATCTCCTATTTCGCAAATAATTTTTATGGTTTCATTTGCCTGTAAACTTCCAATAATACCTGGTAAAACACCTAAAACTCCTATTTGAGAACAATTTGGTGATTCATCTGGTTTTGGTGGTGTTGGGTACAAACATCTGTACGTTGCACTACCTTTATAATTAAACACACTTACTTGACCTTCAAACTTAAAAATGGCTCCATATATTAAAGGCTTATTGGTTAATACAGAAGCATCGTTTGTTAGATATCGAGTAGAAAAATTATCACTTCCATCTACAATTACATCATATGAATTAAACATTGATATTGCATTATCTCTTGTTAACTTTTCCTTATAAATATTAAATTTCACAAAAGGATTTAATTTTGATAATCGTTTTGCTGCTGTTTCTGCCTTTGAAAAACCAACATCATTAATAGTATATAAAATTTGACGTTGTAAGTTGCTTTGATCTACCTCATCATCATCTATAATACCTATTGTACCAACACCTGCTGCTGTTAGATACTGTAATACCGGACAACCTAAACCACCAGCTCCTATAACTAAAACTTTAGCTTGTTTTAATTTTAATTGTCCTTCTGCTCCTATTTTATCTAAAATAAGATGACGGTTGTATTGTTTTTGCTCTTCTGTAGTTAACTCCATTTTATATAGTTTCAAAGTGAGCCCAATCTTTCCAAACAACTTCTAACCCTTTTTCTTTAAGCATTGTTACTATTTCTTCTGTACTTCGTTCATCAGAAATTTCAAACTGCTCTAACGATTGTGGTTCTACTGTATAGCCACCTGGATTTGTTTTAGATTCTGCACTTATTGAAGTAGCTCCTAAATTAACAATATTATTTCGAAATACTTCACTTTCTCTTGTAGACATTGATAGTTCTAAATCTTCGTCTAACAACCTAAAGGCACAAATTAATTGTACTAAATCAGCATCTGTCATTTCAACTTTAGGCTCTAAACCACCAGAGTGTGGTCTTAATCTTGGAAACGAAATAGAATATTTAGTTTTCCAATATGTTTTTTGTAAATATTTTAGATGTAAAGCTGTAAAAAAACTATCTGCTCTCCAATCTTCTAAACCAAATAAAGCGCCTAAGCCTATTTTATGAATTCCTGCTTTTCCTAATCTATCTGGTGTATCTAAACGATAATCGAAATTAGATTTCTTACCTTTCGGATGATGTTTTTTATACTCATCTCTATGGTAGGTTTCTTGATAAACTAAAACTGCATACAAACCGTTTTGAATCAATAATTCGTATTCATCTTGATCTAATGGTTGCACTTCAATAGTTATATTAGAAAATTGAGATCGTATTAATTGAATTGCGTTTTTTATATAATCAACACCAACTGTTTTATTGGCTTCACCTGTAACTAATAAAATATGATCGTATCCTTTTTCTTTTAAAAAAGCTACTTCTTTTAATATTTCGCTATTCGTTAAAGTTCTTCTTGGAATTTTATTTGTTAAACTAAATCCGCAATAAGTACATATATTTTGGCATTCGTTACTCAAATACATTGGAGCATACATTTGTATAGTATTACCAAAACGTTTTTTTGTAAGCATACTACTTTTTTGAGCCATTTGCTCAATAAATGGAACTGCTGCTGGAGATATTAACGCCTTAAAATCTTCTAAATTTATTTTATCTTTAGCTAAAGCATTTTTAACCTCTTGAGTTGTTTTACTAAAAATACTATTTAACTCAAAATCCCAATTATACTTATTAAATATATCTGCGAATGTGCTCATTCTTTTTTTAGTTTAAAAAAGATGTTAACGGACTACTTGCTTCTGCTTGATTTTTAACTGGAGCTAATTTTGCTTCGTAAGCAATTCTACCAGCTTCAACAGACATTTTAAAAGCTTTCGCCATTGCAATTGGATTTTCTGACACAGCTATTGCAGTATTTACCAAAACAGCATCTGCTCCTAATTCCATAGCATAAGCAGCATGACTTGGTGCACCAATACCAGCATCAACAATTACAGGAACATTAGATTGCTCAATTATTATTTCTAAAAAATCTACTGTTTTTAATCCTTTATTACTACCTATTGGTGCACCTAATGGCATTACACATTGTGTTCCTACTTCTTCTAAACGCTTACACAATACCGGGTCTGCATGAATATAAGGCATTACTACAAAACCTAATTTCACCAATTCTTCAGCTGCTTTTAAAGTTTCTATAGGGTCTGGTAATAAATATCTTGGATCTGGATGAATTTCTAATTTCACCCAATTTGTTTGTAAAGCTTCTCTTGATAATTCTGCTGCAAAAACAGCTTCTTTCGCTGTACGAACACCAGATGTATTTGGTAATAAATTTATTCTTGAATGATTTAAATGATATAAAATATCATCATCTTCATTATGAACATCTACTCTTTTTAAAGCAACTGTTATCAACTCACTTTCTGATGCCAACAATGCTTCCTTCATTAAATTAGAAGAACTGAATTTACCTGTACCAGTAAATAATCTTGAATTGAATTTTTTATCTGCTATTTGTAACATTTCTATTTTTTATTTTCTTCTGGTTTCCAACGTTGTTCTTCTATTGTACCACCATTTATCTTTTTTTTAAACTTTGATATGCTGTTAAAATCTTTTGTAATTTCTCCAGAAACAGCAATACCATAAACACCAGTAATCATAATATCTAAAATATCATTTAATGTTATTCCACCAATAGCTATAATTGGTATATCAGTTTTTAACTCTTCTATTATTGTTAAATAACCTTTTTCTCCTAAAACTGGGCTTAAATTATCTTTTGTTGTTGTAAATCTAAAAGGACCTAAACCTATATAATCTACTTTTTTAGTTAGTAAGTTTTTACAATCATCAAGAGTATTCGCTGTTCCACCTATTACTTGCCATTTTTCTAAATGCTTGCGTACTTTTAAAGGACAAGCGTCTGACTTACCTAAATGAACACCATCTGCTTTTACTTCTTTTGCAACTTTATAATAATCGTTTATTATTAAACGAGTTTGAAAATGATTGGTAATTTCTCTGGCTTTTTTAGCGGTTTCTAATATAATTTTAGGAGCCATTTTTTTTAATCGTAATTGAACCCATTCTGCACCTGAAGCACAT
Source organism: uncultured Tenacibaculum sp. (assembly GCA_964498665.1). GTDB lineage: Bacteria > Bacteroidota > Bacteroidia > Flavobacteriales > Flavobacteriaceae > Polaribacter. The sequence goes on from CAZCHR010000010.1 coordinate 24,351, forward strand.
GCTTTTTGAATATTTTCTAAATGTTCTTCGGGTGTTTCTCCTTGACTTATATATTGTAATTTACTAATCATTTAATTTATAATTATGAGTTCCTAACAATGTTTCATTTGAATTTAAAAACTCTTCGGTATATTTTTTTACATTTTTACAAGCATCTTCTAAAGGAATATCTAAACTTAAATTTACTGCTAAAGCGGATGATAATACACAACCACTACCATGTTTTTGATACACTGAATTTGCTATAGGCGGAATGTTCATTTTTACAATTTTACTGTAATACACTTCGTCCCACCCTTTTTTATCTTCTCTATGTCCTCCTTTTAAGTAGATGTTTGTTTTTTCTGAAATAAAATCGATGGTTTCTTCAATCGATTTTTCTGGAAATAACGCTTTAATTTCATTGTAATTAGGAGTTATGAAATCGCAGTTTTTTAACACTTTTTCAAATACAAATAAGTTTTGATTATCATGAAAATTAAAACCTGCACTTGCTTTTAAAACTGGATCTAATACTATTTTTATTGATGGATTATATTTTTTTAATACTTGAACGATTTCTAATAAAACCTCCCAAGACTCTACGATTCCTATTTTAACTGCAGGTATAAAAAAACGTTTAAATAATGTTTCAATTTGATTTATTATAACTTCTTTAGCTATCCAATTACATTGTTTAAAATCAATATCATTTTGAACTGTAACAGCTGTACAAACAGATAATCCATAAAAACCATGTGCTTCAAATGTTTTTATATCTGATGTTAATCCTGCTCCCGAAGAAGGATCTAAACCTGCAATGGTTAATATGTATTTTTTATCGTTAATAACTCAAATTGCTTTTTAATATTTATAAAACTTTCTACAGGGTTTTCAGTATTCCAAACACCTCCTAAAACCCCAACTCCTTTAAAACCTAACTTTAAAGTTTCTGATATAGTATCTGTATTTATACCTCCCATACCAATAATTGTTTTATCAATATTAGTTACATTAAAACCTCTCCCTTCATACCCTTTTTTTGATATTGATGAAAAAACTGGACTCAATAAGTGATAATCAAATTCAATATCGCAATTGGCTAATTCTTCCGGTTCATGAAAAGAACTGCTCATTGTTTTGCTCATCATATTTAACTCTATAAAATACTCACTTCCATTTTCTAACGCATCTATTCTTTTCTGCTCTTGAAAATGAATTCCTTTTAAATTAAAATCATTTACCAACTCATGAAAATAATGCACTACTACCCTATTATGATATTTAGATTCTATTTGATTTAAATAGTCACAATGTTCATCATAAGATTTATTTGGTTTTCGAAAATGATAGTATTCTAAACCAGCTTCAAAAAGCTGATTTAGAATTAATATTTCACTATCAATATCCTTTTCTGATGCTATAAGTACAATCATATTTTAATGATAAATCTCGGAACCTTTTTCTTTAAACTCTTCAGATTTTTCTTCCATACCTTTTTGGAAGACTTCGTTGTTCTCATCAATTTTGTTAACAGCTGCAAAATCACGAACCTCTTGAGAAATTTTCATAGAACAGAATTTTGGTCCACACATAGAGCAGAAATGAGCAATTTTTGCTCCTGCTGCTGGCAAGGTTTCATCATGATATTCACGAGCACGTTCTGGATCTAACCCTAAGTTAAATTGATCTTCCCAACGGAACTCAAAACGAGCCATACTTAAAGCGTTATCTCTATGCTGAGAACCTGGGTGACCTTTAGCTAAATCAGCAGCATGAGCAGCTAATTTATAGGTTACAACTCCTACACGTACATCTTCTTTATTTGGTAAACCTAAGTGTTCTTTTGGCGTAACATAACAAAGCATTGCACAACCATACCAACCAATCATCGCTGCTCCAATACCTGAAGTTATATGATCGTAACCTGGAGCAATATCTGTTGTTAAAGGTCCTAAAGTATAAAAAGGTGCTTCATCACAAACTTCAATTTGCTTTTCCATATTTTCTTTAATCATGTGCATTGGCACGTGACCTGGTCCTTCTATAAAACATTGTACTTCATGTTTACGAGCTATTTGAGTTAACTCTCCTAAGGTTTCTAATTCTGCAAACTG
>CAZCHR010000011.1:0-25814 GCA_964498665.1 uncultured Tenacibaculum sp.
TTTCTTAGTTAAACATAAGTTATTGATTTATATAATAACAAATATAGAAGTAAATTACAATAATTTAAAGTTATTTTATTGTAAAATTATATATAGCAACCTTATTTTATATTTTTTAGTAAATAAATATTTTAAGTGTTATAATCGAGAATAAGCGTATTAAAAAAAGGTATAAGTGTATAAATTAATTAAATCTTATATTTAAAAAATAATAATGAAAAGATGAAAATAATTGCAACATGTATTGGAGAACGCAAAGATATTGATTGGAAAGGAACAATGATTACAACAGGAATTTTTAAATATCCGGTTAATAAATCTGTTTTTTTAGATATTGAAGATGTAAAAGGAGATGCGATTTGTAATAGAGAAGATCACGGAGGTGTTTTACAAGCTATTTATGGGTATTCTTTAAAGCATTATGATTATTTTAAACCTTTATATCCTAATTTAAATTGGGATTATGGAATGTTTGGAGAGAATTTAACTATTGATGATTTAGATGAAACTAAAATTCATCAAGGAGATACTTTTAAAGTTGGTGAAGCTATTTTAGAAGCTACACTTCATCGAAGTCCTTGTCTTAAATTGGGAGTTCGTTTTAATGATATGAAAATTATAAAACAGTTTTGGAATACTACAATGTGTGGTATTTACTTTAAGGTTTTACAAACAGGTTTTGTAAAAGCAGGAGATGTTTTTGAGCAAATAAAATCATGTCCAAATAATCCAACAATAGCAGAACTTTATACAGCTAGCAGAAATAGAAAAAGATATTTAAAATATATTTTATTTCGTTTCTAACTCAAATACTTTTTGAAGCATTTTATCGTCAGGTTGATTTACTTTGTATAAACCTTCGTCGCTAAAGAGTTCTCGAGCAATTAATGTTTTTAAATTCTGTTTTAAAAGACCTTTAGTTTTAGTTGAAATTTTAAAATCTTTAAGTTTAGATAAAAACTTATCTGAAATTTTATTGTCTTTATCAAAATTCTTAATAAAATCATCAACAGATGTGTTTGCTAACTTTTTACGATTGTTATCCACGTAGTTAAAAGCAAAATTATTTAAAGCTCTAAAGAAAATTGTTGATACATAAGATGTGGTATCTACAGCCACAAAATAATCAGGAATTATACCTCCGCCACCATAAACAATTTTTCCTTTTGGTGTTGTAAATTTTAAACTATCAACAGTTTTTATACTGTCTTTAGTATATAATTCACCGCTTTGTAATCTACGTTGTATATCTTGTGTGTAGCTATTGTTTTCGGTTTTAGAAAGTTCTTTTTTATAAGGTTTTTGTATAGATCTACCTGTTGGAGTGTAATAGCGAGCAGTGGTTAAACGAATAGCAGAACCATCACCTAAATCCATTTCTTGTTGTACTAAACCTTTACCAAAAGATCTACGTCCGATAATAATACCCTTGTCATTATCTTGTAAAGCACCTGCAACAATTTCAGAAGCTGAAGCTGAGTTTTCATCGATTAAAACATATAACCCACCTTTTTCAAAAACACCTTTGTCAGTAGCGAATGATTTATTGACATCGCCTTTATTATTTTTGGTAAAAACGATAAGCTTATCATCTTCTAAAAATTCATCAATAATACTATTTGCAATATCTATAAAACCACCACCGTTTCCACGAAGATCTAACACTAAGTCGGTCATTCCGTTTTCTAAAAGATTGTCCAAAGAGTATTTAAATTCAGTATAAGAATTACGAGCAAAACGGTTTAGTTTTATATATCCAATACTATCGTTTAGCATATAAGAAACATCAACACTTTTAATGTTTACTTTACCTCTGTTAACAGTTATATTAAAAATACTATCGTTAGTTTTTCGGTAAATTTGTAAATCGACTTTAGTATTTGGCTTACCTTTTAAGGCTTTCATTATCTGAGAAGTTTGAAGCCTTTTGCTATGTAGCGTATCTTTATTTGCAAGTAAAATACGATCTCCTGCTTTAATGCCTGCTTTAATACTTGGTCCTCCTTTAATCGGAGAGATAACAGTAATCGTATCACCAATCATTCTAAACTGAACTCCGATTCCAACAAAATTTCCTTGCATGTTTTCTGTAACTAATTGCAAGTTTTCTTTTGGAATGTATATCGAGTGCGGATCTAACTTATCAAGCATCTGAGCAATTGCTCCGTCTAATAATTCATCAGTATTTACGTTATCAACATAATCTCTCTGAATATAATCTATAAGACGTTTTATTTTTTGTTCGTTAGTTGAGTTTTTGCCAATTAAATTATTATTGCCATTAAAAAAAGTTCCGATAAAAATTCCGAACACAACAGCAATTGAAAAATATATAGGTAAATTATTTTTGTTCATTTGGTAAATAAATCAGTTCAACACCTGCTTTTTCTAGAAAATCTATTCCTGATGAATCTTTGTAGGCTTCAGAATATACAACACGTTTAATTCCTGCTTGATGTATTAATTTACTGCATTGTTGGCAAGGGGAAAGTGTAATGTATAAAGTGGCTCCTTTACATGATTGTGTTGAGGCGGCTACTTTTAAAATTGCGTTTGCTTCAGCATGTAAAACATACCATTTTGTGTAACCTTCTTCATCTTCACAGTAATTTTCAAATCCTGATGGAGTACCATTGTATCCGTCAGATATAATCATGCGATCTTTAACAATAATTGCACCAACTTGTTTGCGTTTACAATGTGATAGTTTACCCCATTCTTGCGCCATTTTTAAATAGGCATTATCGTATTTTAACTGTTTTTTATCCAAGATTAATTTTTTGATAATTATGTGTAACGCTAATATAATTAGATTTGAAACTGATAGGTGTTAATTCTTTACCAAAAAACACGGTCAACCATCATTTGAAAAGCAAAACCGATTACGATAGACGATCCTACTAAAATCCAATCACGACGATTTACTCCAAATACCGATTGTACTAATGATCCTACTAATAAAATTAAGCCAACAATAATAACTTGAGCAGCTTCTACACCTAAAGCAAACTCTAATAGAGGTACTAGTTTGTCAGATGTTTTTCCGATCATTATTTTAAAGTAATTAGAAAAACCAAGTCCGTGAATTAATCCGAAGAATAACGCGAAAAATAAGTTTTGATTTTCTTTTCCTACGGATGCTTTTTTAGCGGTTAACACATTCATTAAACCAGTAATAAAAATGGTAAGCGGAATTAAAAATTCAACTAAATCGGCTCTAACATTTAAAACTCCATAAGCAGAAAGAGCTAAGGTTATTGAATGTCCGATTGTAAATAAGGTAACTAATGATAATACTTTTTTCCATTGTTTAAATTGATAAACAATAGCTAATACAATTAAGAATAAAATATGGTCGTAGGCTTTAATGTCTAAAACATGAAATAAGCCCATTTTAAAGTAAAAAATAAAATCTTGCATTCGGGGTTTTAAATTTTTATTTGTCGGTCTATTTGTTGGTCTAAAGATATAAAAGTTTCTGTTCTCGAAACCCCTTTTATGTTTTGAATATCTTTATTTAAAAGATGCATTAAATCTTCGTTGTTTTTACATAATATTTTTATGAAAACAGCGTAGTTTCCAGTAGTATAATGACTTTCTACAACCTCAGGTATTTCCTTTAATCTTTTAATTGCTGATGAATATAAACTTGATGAATCTAAAAAAACCCCTACAAAAGCAGTGGTTCTGTAGCCTAAAGCTTTTGGATTTAAAGTCATCTTATAACCATCAATCAAATCAGAAGCTTCTAGTTTTCGTAATCGTTGATGTATTGCAGCCCCCGATATTCCTACTTCACGAGCAATACTTAAAATAGGAGTACGCGCATCGTTTACCAGTCGTTTGATAATTATTTTATCTATTCCGTCAATCTTTAATTTCTTAACCATACAGCAAAAATAAGCATTCTTTAATTATCAATAAAAAACAAAAAATTATTGTTTTTCAATAATTTTTATATATTTGTATCAGAATTAATCAAATTTTTGAAAATGAAAAAAGTATTAAGTGTTTTAAAATGGTTCTGTACACTATTAGTTATCAGTGCAGGGATTAAACTTTTTGAAAGAATGTATAAAATAATACATTGTGTTATTTATGGAGGGAATAAAACAAAAGTATTTAACTTGTCAATTCCAGAAGAATGGAATGATAACTATTATTACTTCTTGTCTTTTATAGTTTTAGTATTGATGAGTTATCTAATATATTTAATAATTGAATTTAGAAAAGTAATTTTTAACTTTTCAAAAGAAAATGTTTTTACAAAAGAAAATTGTGAAAAATTAAGAAAAGTAGGGAGAGGATTAGTTATTTATGGAATTATAATTTTATCTTTTTCAATTACATTAGGTTTGATAATTGAGGGAGAGCCAAAGATAAATGCTGATTCAACTTTTCCAGGTAGAATGGGGTATTTTACAGGATATACAATTGGAACTACTATAAGTAAAGGGTTGCCAATATTTGTAGTTGCATTATTTGTGCAGTTTATCTCATTTATTGTTGTAAAAGGAAATGTGTTACAAGAAGAAAATAATTTAACAATATAGGCTATGAGAAAGATAAAAGTATTAAAAAGTATAGCAGTATCGTTATTTGTGATGATTTTATTGTGGTTTCTATTAGATAACTTTTTAGTAATACTTGCTTTATTATTTGAAAAAGATGTTTTGCATTTAGGACATTTTGATGGAGATTCACCTTCCATTTTTTTAAAAGTTGTGATTTTAATAAAAGTTATAGCGTCAGGTTTGTTTATATATGGTTCCTCGTTTCTGATTAGAGTTATGTTGTTAAAAAATGTAATGGATTATTTTAATAATAAAGCCTCGCTATTTCTTTTTAAACTTTACGGCATTTTTTATTAATACTAAATATTTAATTTATTATAGCGGAGATTCTAAATACTTATCATTATTGATGATAGTTTTTGGTTTGTTTTTAATGTTATTTAGTAAGGTGTTAAAGCAAGGAAATCAAATAAAACAAGAAAACGATTTAACAATATAAGTTATGAGAAAATTAAAAATCTTAAAAAGTTTAATAGACTTTATTTTTATAATTACAAGCTGTATAATTCCGTTTTTTATTATAGGAATCCCACTTCTGTTTTTTATTTCAGATATAGGTAATTTTAAAGTTATAGGTTTAGATTTTACACAAGGTGTAAGTCTATGGAGTAAAGTATTTATAGCTTTATTTATGTTAGCTTATATATTGATATACTATGCAATTAAAAAGTTTAGAGATGTGTTACAGGATTTTGTAAGAGCAAGAGTTTTTACTGAGAAAGTTATTGCAAATTTTGCTGTTTCTAGTAAAGTACTGTTTGTAGCTGGAATATTGATGTTTATTGCGGGGATCGGATTTAATATTGTAGAAAAATCAAAGATTAATTTAGAGTTTGGTATAACTACAAACTATTTATGTATTTGTTTTGGGTTGTTTTTTTTAGTGTTGTCCGAAATTTTTAAAGCTTCAAAAGAATTAAAACAAGAAAACGATCTAACAATATAACGATGCCAATAATTGTAAACTTAGACGTAATGCTTGCGAAACGTAAAATGAAAAGTAAAGATTTGGCAAGAATAGTAGGGATAACAACCGCTAATTTATCTATCTTAAAATCAGGAAAAGCCAAAGCAATTCGTTTCTCTACTTTAGAAGCTATTTGTAAAGCATTAGATTGCCAGCCAGCAGATATTTTAGAATTTATAGAAGCATAATTAAAGAAGATTTTTACCTTTACAGATATGTATTCTCTTGTTGATTGTAATAATTTTTATGCCTCTTGCGAGCGGGTTTTTAATCCGAATTTACAAAAGAAACCAGTTGCTGTTTTAAGTAATAATGATGGTTGTGTTATTGCAATGAGCGATGAAGCTAAAGATTTAAAACTTCCGTTCGGAGCTCCGATTTTTAAATGGGAAAAGTTCTGTAAAGAAAATAAAATTACTGTTCTATCATCTAATTACCCGTTGTATGGAGATATGAGTACTCGTGTAATGAAAATACTAGCGCAATTTTCACCAGATATCGAAGTGTATTCTATTGACGAAGCTTTTCTTCAATTTAAAGGGTTCGATAATTATAATTTTGATGAATACGGAATTAAAATTAGAAATAGAGTACTACAATGGACAGGGATTCCGACATGTGTAGGAATTGCTCCAACCAAAGCGTTAAGTAAAGTTGCTAATAAAATAGCCCGTAAATTTCCAAAAGAAACAGGCGGAGTTTATGTGATTGATTCTGATGAAAAAAGAATCAAAGCATTAAAATGGACAGCGATAGAAAATGTTTGGGGAATTGGCAGAAGGTTGCAAAAAAGACTTTTAGAAAAAGGATGCATAAAAGCATACGATTTTACACAATTAAATGACGATTGGGTTCGTAAAAACCTATCAATAACACTTTGGAAACTAAAGAAAGATTTAGAAGGACAATCAGAAATATTGTTAGAGGAACCAACAACTAAAAAAGCAATTGCAACCACTAGGAGTTTCGAATATACTTTTTCTGATTTAGATAATATAAAGGAGCGTATTTCAACCTTTGCGGCAAGTTGTGCAGAAAAATTGCGAAATCAAAACTCTAGTTGTCATATGGTAATTGTTATGTTACGTAGCGACCGCCATAAAAAAGACAGTGAGCAACATAGAGATAGTAAAACGGTCGTGTTTTCATATCCAACTGATTCAACATTAACGATAAGTAAAAGTGCAGTACAAGTAGTAACTACTATTTTTAAAAAAGGAATAAAGTATAAAAGAGCTGGTGTAATTGTTACTGGATTGGTGCCTACAGATAATTATCAATTAAATATGTTTGAAGGCGAAAACCCGAAGCATAAACCTTTAATGAAAGCAATTGATAAATTAAACAGTACTTTTAAGTCAGATAAGGTTAAATTAGCAAATCAAGATTTAAAGCGAACTTGGAAAATGCGTCAAGAACGATTATCGCCTAAATACACTACCAATATTAACGATATTATCACCGTAAAATAAATTATGAAAACAACAGAAGCATTAACTTTTTTCTCTCCGAAAGATTTAACAGATAATGAAGGAGCTATTTTTATGGATATCGGTATTTCAGCTGGATTTCCATCACCAGCAGATGATTTTAGAGAAACACGTATTTCGTTAGATGAGGAATTGATAACAAATAAAGAGGCTACTTTTTTCGCAAAAGTTAGTGGTCAGTCAATGATTGGAGCTGGGTTAGATGATAATGACTTATTAGTGATTGATAGAAGTATTGAACCTACAAATAATAAAATTGCGGTTTGTTTTTTAGACGGTGAATTTACCGTAAAAAGATTACGCGTTGAGGGAAGTGAAGTTTGGTTGCAACCAGAAAACCCTAACTATCCAATTATTAAAATAACCGAAGAAAACAATTTTATTATTTGGGGAATTGTAACCAGTGTGATAAAAAAAGTGTAAAAATTAAAAGAAATAATTAATCTATTTTGAACATAAACTATACTTTTATTTCATTAAAATAAATTGATATGAGTAAGTTAGAATTATTTTATGAAAAAAAGAGAAAACAATAATTACATTGTTTTTTATTGGAGTTATTATTGGGTCAGCTATAATGCTATATTTTTTAGCAACGGGAAAAATTAGTTAAGCGCATTACTTTTGAAATAAAAAATCCAGCAAATTTGCTGGATTTTTATATTTTATACAGTGCTGTTTTTTAGCAAAATTCGTCGTAAGCAGCTGCTAAATTCTGAGCAATTGCTTGAGCAGATCGACCTTCAATATGATGACGTTCTAACATGTGCACTAAATTACCATCTTTAAATAAAGCAATAGCTGGAGAAGATGGAGGGAAAGGAATCATGTGTTCTCTTGCTTTGGCAGTAGATTCTTTTTCAACACCTGCAAAAACAGTTGTTAAATGTGTAGGAACTTTATCAGCACCTAAAGAAGCAATAGCTCCTGGTCTTGCTGTACCAGCAGCACAACCACAAACCGAATTTACCATTACTAACGTTGTTCCTTCTTTAGCTAAAGCATTATCAACATCTTCAGCAGTATATAAAGCGTCAAAACCAGCGTCGATTAATTGATCACGCATTGGTTTTACTAATTCTTCTGGATACATATTTTTTAATTAAAATTTGATGCAAAGATACTTTATTTAAAAGCAAGAATCAAGCTTAATAAAATGATACTCTTTTATTAAGAGTTAATGTTATCTTTACGTCTTTAAAATTTAAGAATGGGAAAGTTTGCAAAATGGCTCGGAGCCGGAGCAGGATTTACAATGGGAGGTCCAATAGGAGCAATTATAGGGTTTGCGGTTGGTAGCTTTATAGATGGGGTTTCTGTAGAGGAATTTACACAAGAACAACAAGAATATCAAAGACAAACTCAACGTCAACAGCAAAGAGGTAGAGCTACTTCTGGAGATTTTGAAATTACGTTACTAATATTAGCATCAGTAGTTATAAAAGCTGACGGTAAAGTAGATCAACGAGAGTTAGATTATGTGCGTATGCATTTTGTAAATATGTATGGTAAAGAACGTGCAAATCATGCATTTAAGTTGTTTAATGGAATTATAAAAAAGCAAATATCAACACGTCAGGTTTGTATGCAAATCCGTCAACATATGTCGCATGCTTCACGTTTACAATTATTACATTTTTTATTTGGTATAGCAAAGGCAGACGGACAAGTAACGTCACCTGAAGAACAAGAAATTAGAAGAATAGCTGGGTATTTATATATAAACGATTATGATTATGTATCAATAAAAGCAATGTTTTATAATGAGGCAGATAGCGCTTATAAAATATTAGAGATAACAAAATCGGCTACTGATAGTGAATTGAAAAAGGCGTATCGAAAAATGGCTAAAAAGTACCATCCTGATAAATTACAGGGTTTAGGAGAAGAGCATAAAAAAGGGGCGAATGAAAAATTTCAGAAGATTCAATCTGCTTATGAACAAATAAAGAAAGAGAGGGGGATTTCTTAATTTTATAAATTAAGAATAAATAAGTATATTTAGTAAAATAATTATATACATAGTCCCCCTATGAATAAAGTTTTATTAGTTATACTTGTTCTCTTGAGTACTGTTTGCTTTGGGCAGAGAAAATCAATAGCAAATAAGTACTTTAATGAATATGCATATAAAAAATCTGCCCAATTATATGAAAGCATATTTAATAAAGGTGATGATTCATATGATGTTTTGAGTCGTTTAGGAGACTCATATTATTTTAATTCCGATTTTGATTTATCCGAGAAATGGTATAAGAAATTACTTAATAAATACGAAAGTATCGTAGATGCAAAATATATCTTTAGATATGCTCAGTCTTTAAAAAGTAATGGGAAAATTAAAGAATCTGATAAATGGATATTAAAATTAGAGAAAGAAAATAAAGATGATTTTAGAGTAAAATCACTTAAAGAAAATCTAAATTATTTTGCTGAATATTCTAATAGAAAGAAAACTTTCGTAAACCTAAAGAACTTATCAACGAATACAAAATATTCCGATTTTGGAGGGTTTATATTTAATAACGATTTCTATTTTGCATCAACAAAACCAGATGATGCTAATGATAGAAGATTATACGAATGGAACAATCAACCTCATTTAAATATTTATAAAGCTAAACAATCTTATAATAGTAAAAATGAAATATTAGATATAGTAGATCAGGTTAAAATAGAGTCAGTTAGTTCAAAGTATCACGAATCAAACGCAGTAATAACATCAGATGGTAATATCATGTATTTTACGAGAACTAATTTTGATGGAAAAAAGTTAAAGAGAGATAAAAATAAATCAGCAAACCTTAAGATTTATAAAGCGGAGAATATTAGAGGTGAATGGAGTAATATTAAAGAGCTTCCTTTTAATAACGATAATTATTCGATAGGACATCCAGCTTTAAGTCCAGATGAAAAAACACTATATTTTATATCTGATATGCCAAATGGTTTTGGATTAACGGATTTATATAAGGTAAATATACTTGACGAAAACACATATAGTATTCCAGAAAACTTAGGAGAGACTATAAATACAAAAGGTAGAGAAATGTTTCCTTTTGTAGGAAGTGATAATACATTGTATTTCTCATCTGATGGTCATTTAGGTTTAGGAGCGTTAGATATTTTTGAAGTAAAAAAGAAAGAAGGTATTTATACGGATCCTATAAATTTAGGAACTCCAGTAAATGGACTATCAGATGATTTTTCATTTGTTATCAATACTAAACGAAGTAATGGTTTTTTTTCATCTAATAGAAAAAACGGAAAAGGAGATGATGATATTTATAGTTTCATAATTTATAAATGTAAAGAAGATGTTACAGGTTTTATTTCAGAAGCAAAAACGAATCAACCAATTTATAATGCAGTTGTAAAGTTAATAGACGAAAAAGGAAAGGTAATCGTAAAAAAGACAACAGATAAAAATGGAACTTATTCTTTTGAGTTTCTTAATTGTGAGAAGGAATATACTGTCACGGCATCAAAAAATGATTATAAAAGTGGTAAAATAGTAGTTAAAACGCTTGATAAAAATAAGCATAGGATAATTACTAATTTTCAGTTGGAATCTCTAATTGTTGAAGATCAAATAGTAATAAACCCTATATATTTCGATTTTAACAAGCATAATATTCGTGATGACGCAGCATATGAATTAGAACATATTGTTTCAGTGATGAAAAATAATCCAGAAATGATTATTAAAATAGAATCACATACAGATAGTAGAGGAGAAAGAATATATAACAAATTCCTGTCAGATAAAAGAGCAAAGTCAACTAGAGATTATATTGTTTCAAGAGGTATTTCATTAGATAGAATACAGAGTGCTATTGGTTACGGAGAAGAGCAGTTGCTGAATGATTGTAATCAAGGAGTTTTAAGTAAATGTTCAGAGAAAGAACATCAAGAAAATAGAAGGTCATATTTTTATATAGTTAATCAAAAGGATGAAAAAAAGAAATATGAAAAAAAGAAAGATTTATCTGATAATTTTTTTTCACAAAAAAAAGATTTAAACTCAATAAAAGATACATTATTATATAAAATACAAATAGGTTCCTTCAAGAATAAAAATGTTTTTTTTAGTAAAATAAAAAATGTCGAAGTTGTTTATTTGAAAGGATGCTATAAATATTATTGTTGTAAAAAAAGTTCGTATATCGAAATAAAAAAAGAACAAAAAAGAATAAGGAATCTAGGGTATAAAGATGCTTTCATCATTGCTTTTTTAAATGGAAAAAAAATAACAATAAAAGAAGCTTTAAAAATTTCGAGATAATATATAAAATGAAAGAAATTTATGAATAAAAAACACCTTGTTGAAGATGTGTTTTTTTTTAAGGGTAAACCTTACAATTACAAGAAAATACGTAATTTTACCAATTAAATTAATATAAGAATAAAATGAGTACGAAGTTTACTGAATACAAAGGGCTTAACCTGCCAAATGTTGCTGATGAAATCCTTAATTATTGGAAAGAAAACAACATTTTTGAAAAAAGTATAACTACCCGTGATGATAATAAACCGTTTATCTTTTTTGAAGGACCGCCTTCGGCAAATGGTTTACCAGGAATTCACCACGCAATGGGACGTACCATTAAAGATATTTTTTGTCGATATAAAACTTTAAAAGGATTTCAAGTTAAGCGTAAAGCAGGTTGGGATACTCATGGTTTACCAGTAGAACTTGGTGTTGAAAAAGAGTTAGGAATAACTAAAGAAGATATCGGAACAAAAATTACGGTTGAAGAATACAATATTGCTTGTAAAAAAGCAGTAATGAAATATACTGATATTTGGAATAACCTTACAGAGAAAATGGGATATTGGGTAGATATGGAAGATCCGTATGTTACTTATAAATCAAAATACATAGAAACTGTATGGTGGTTGTTAAAACAAATCTATAACAAAGATTTGATGTATAAAGGATATACAATTCAACCATATTCACCAAAAGCAGGTACCGGATTAAGTTCTCACGAAGTAAATCAACCAGGAGCATATCAAGATGTAACTGATACTACAGTTGTTGCTCAGTTTAAAGCGGTAACAGAAACATTACCAGAATTTTTACAGAATGGAGCTGATGTGCATATTTTAGCGTGGACAACAACTCCTTGGACTTTGCCAAGTAATACAGCTTTAACCGTTGGACCTAAGATTGATTATGTATTAGTAAAAACATTTAATCAATATACTTTTGAACCAATTCAAGTTATTTTAGGAAAACCTTTAGTAGGAAAGCAATTTGCAGGAAAAAAGTTTAATCAAGTAGAAAACGAAGCTGATTTAGCAACGTATAAAGCAGGTGATAAACAAATTCCTTTTTGCATAGTAACTGAATGTAAAGGAACAGATTTAGTTGGAATTAAGTATGAGCAATTATTACCATATTGTCTTCCGTTTGAAAATCCAGAAGAAGCGTTTAGAGTAATTCCAGGAGATTTTGTTACTACCGAAGATGGTACAGGTATTGTACATACTGCACCAACTTTTGGAGCAGATGATGCTTTAGTTGCAAAAGACGCAGGAGTACCACCAATGTTGGTAAAAGATGAGAACGATAATTTAGTTCCGTTAGTAGATTTACAAGGTAAATTTACCAAAGATATGGGTGAGTTTGCAGGTATGTATGTAAAGAATGAATATTATACAGAAGGAGAAGCTCCTGAAAAATCAGTAGATGTTCAGATTGCAATTAAATTAAAAGAAGAAAATAAAGCCTTTAAGGTTGAGAAATATGTGCACAGTTACCCGCATTGTTGGAGAACTGATAAGCCTATTTTATATTATCCATTAGATTCTTGGTTTATAAAAGTGACAGACGTTAAAGAACGTATGCATTCTTTAAACGAAGAAATTAATTGGAAACCAGAAGCTACCGGAACAGGTCGTTTCGGAAACTGGTTAAAAAATGCAAATGATTGGAATTTATCTCGATCTCGTTTTTGGGGAATTCCGTTACCAGTTTGGAGAACTGAAGATGGTAAGGAAGCTAAAATAATGGGATCTGTAGCTGAGTTAAAAGAAGAAATGCAGCAAGCTGTAAAAGCTGGTGTAATGTCTGAAGATATTTTTGCTGATTTCGTAGCTGGTGATATGTCAGAAGAAAATTATGATAAAGTAGATTTACATAAAAATGTAGTTGATAAAATTACGTTGGTATCAGATTCTGGTCAACCAATGAAGCGTGAGTCAGATTTAATTGATGTTTGGTTCGATTCAGGTTCTATGCCTTATGCACAATGGCATTATCCGTTTGAAAATAAAGAAATGGTAGAAAACAGCTGGAAAACAGCTGATTTTATTGCTGAAGGTGTAGATCAAACAAGAGGTTGGTTTTATACTTTACATGCAATAGCTACTATGGTTTTTGATGATAAAGCATATAAAAATGTAGTTTCTAACGGATTGGTGTTAGATAAAAACGGACAAAAAATGTCTAAACGTTTAGGTAATGGAGTAGATCCGTTTACTACTTTAGATAAATACGGTCCAGATGCAACGCGTTGGTATATGATATCAAACGCAAACCCTTGGGATAATTTAAAGTTCGATTTAGATGGAATTACAGAAGTAAGCAGGAAGTTTTTCGGAACACTTTATAATACATATTCTTTCTTTAGCTTATATGCGAACTTAGATAATTTTAATTATAGCGAAGCTGAAGTTCCGTTAAATGAAAGACCAGAAATTGATCGTTGGGTTTTATCAGAATTAAATACATTGGTTCAAAAAGTTGATGCATTTTATGCTGCATATGAACCAACAAAAGCAACACGTGCAATATCTAACTTTGTTCAAGATCATTTAAGTAACTGGTACGTTCGTTTATGTAGAAGACGTTTTTGGAAAGGAGAGTATGCTCAAGATAAAATTTCTGCATATCAAACATTATATACTTGTATGCTTACTGTAGCAAAATTAAGCTCTCCAGTAGCACCATTTTTTATGGATAAATTATATAAGGATTTAATAAATGCAACAAAAATTGAAGGATTTGATAGTGTGCATTTAGATGAATATCCAAAATATAATGCTGATTTAGTTGATAAGTCATTAGAGCGTAAAATGGAAAATGCGCAAACAATATCATCTTTAGTTTTATCATTAAGAGCTAAAGAAAAGATAAAAGTACGTCAACCATTACAAAAAATAATGATTCCGGTATTAGATGCAACTCAAAAAGAAGAGATTTTAGCTGTTTCAGATTTAATAAAATCTGAAGTAAATGTTAAAGAAATTGAGCTGTTAGATGATGCTTCGGGTATCTTGGTAAAACAAATTAAACCAAATTTTAAAGCTTTAGGGCCAAAATTCGGTAAAGATATGAAGTTGATAGCTAGTAAGATACAGCAGTTTACACAAGAGGATATTGTTAAAATAGAGAAGCAAGGTGAAATTTCTGTTGAAATTAATGATAAAATGATTACCTTAGAAACCGCAGATGTAGAGATTACATCAAAAGATATCGAAGGTTGGTTAGTAGCAAATGCTGAAGGTTTAACTGTTGCTTTAGATGTTACAATAAATGAAGATTTACGTAGAGAAGGAGTTGCTAGAGAATTAGTAAATAGAATTCAAAATGCACGTAAAGATTCAGGTTTAGAAGTAACTGATAAAATAAAATTAACTATTTTAAAAGTAGCTGATCTAGAAGAATCGGTATCTGCAAATGCAGAATATATCAAAACTGAAACTTTAACAAATGAATTGGTTTTTGTTAACGATTTAAATAATGGTATAGAAATTGATTTCGATACCATAGAAAGTAAAATGTTAATTGAAAAAATATAGCATTATGGAAGATGTTAAAATAAGATACTCTGATAATGATTTACAAGAGTTTAAAGAAATCATTTTAAAAAAAATTGAAAACGCAGAAGAAGATTTAAGGCTGTTACAAGACTCTTATAAAAACGGAGCTGGTAATGGTACAGAAGATACTTCACCAACTTTTAGATCTTTTGATGATGGTTCTGATACGATGGCAAAAGAAGCAAATAGACAATTAGCTGTTAGGCAAGAAAAGTTTATCCGCGATTTAAAAAATGCTATAGTTCGTATAGAAAATAAGACGTATGGTGTATGTAGAGTTACTGGTAAGTTAATTCAAAAAGAGCGCTTAAAATTAGTACCTCATGCAACATTAAGTATTGAAGCTAAACGCAAACAATAAAATTTATTATTAAACAATATAAAGCCTCTTTTTAGAGGCTTTTTTTATATGAAAAAAATATTTGTAATATTATTTATATGGATAAGTACCTTTCTTTTTAGTCAAGAAAGATTGATTGAAGAAAGAGAGGTGAAACTTAATAATATTGAGATTATTACTGATGGGTTAGACGATATTGTTATTGAAAATTCAGATAATGATCAAATAAAGATTCTGCTGTTAGATAAAAATCCAAATACACATAATATTATTTTTAAGGAAGATGAAACAATATTAAAAGTCAGTTTCCAACTTAATTTTGACATTTTTAAAGAAAATGTGTTCAGAAAATACATAACGAAAAGATTACAAAAAGCAAGTGTTGTAGTTAAGACTCCTAAAAATAAGAATATTACTATTTATGGAAAAACAATTAGTGTAAACTCTAAAAGTTACCAAGGTGATTTATCAGTTTTTATTGATAAAGGAAATGTTCAGCTTAATAGAATTTTAGGAAATGTTCAGGTGTCCTTTTTCTCAGGTAACATATCCGCTAGAATCAACGAGAATACTAATACAAACCTTAAAACAAGAAACGGGAAAGTAGTAATAAATAATAAGGATTGTAATAATTTATATTCTCGAGAAATTATAAAAAATAATAACTTTACTTTTAATGTAAATTCTATTAATGGGAATGTTAATTTAATAAGAGAATAAAAACCAATACTTTTCTTATTTTTGCTCTCATTAAATTCTAGAAATGTCTAAAAGAAATATAGCAATACTTACAGTAATTTTGGCAATTTTAATTGATCAGATTAGTAAAATATACGTGAAAACTCATTTTCAATTAGGAGAGGAAGTGGTTGTTTTTTCAGATTGGTTTAAAATTCATTTTACCGAAAATAACGGAATGGCATGGGGTTTTGAATTTGGAGGTAAAGCAGGTAAACTGTTTTTAACTTTATTTAGAATTGTAGCTGTTTGTGGTATTGTTTATTGGCTACGACAAACAATAAAACAAAAATCTCATACAGCAGTGGTTGTAGCTATTGCGTTAATTTTAGCAGGAGCAGTAGGTAATATTATAGATTCTGTTTTTTATGGCGTTATTTTCGATTCATCATATCATAATATAGCAACTTTATTCTCTGATAAACCATACGGAGAATTATTTTACGGTAAAGTTGTAGATATGTTATATTTTCCTATGTATGAAGGTGAGAGTTTTACTTTTTTTAACGCTATTTTTAATGGAGCAGATTCATGGATAACTATAGGAGTTATTTTATTGTTTTTGTTTAATAAAGAAGCTTTCCCTAAAGAAGAAAAACCTGTTTAATTTTAAAATTATACATCAGATAGTTTTTCTATATTTATAGAAAATACAATACATGCGTCTTTTAAAGTATATAGCTGTTTTTTTATTAGGTTTTTTAATTGCCAAATTTTGGTATGAAAAAAAAGAAGAAAAACATCAGCAAGAAGAAATAAAGGTTGTTTTACACGGAATACAGAACTTAAGTAAGTTAGTAGTTTCTGAAGGAAATTTCTCTGAGATGTATAGCTTTTCAGATACTAAAAAATATTTTTACGATTATTTGTCTTTTGAAAAAAAAGTAATGCTATCTGTTAATGCCAATGTTGAGGTAGGTTATGATTTGTCTAAATTAGAAATTCAAATAGACAGTATTGGTAAGCAGATAATTATCAATAAAATACCTAAAGAAGAAATAGTAATTTCTCCTGATATTAAATATTTCGATTTACAACAAAGCCAATTTAACACCTTTTCTAAATCAGAATTGAATAAATTAAATACTAAGGCAATCGAAAAAGTAAAATCAACAATTACAGTGTCAAGACTTCAAAAAGAAGCTAAAACACGTTTGTTTGAAGAGCTCTCAAAAATATATAAACTCTCAAAAATATATAACTGGAGTATTGTTGATAATACAAATTCTAATTTGTTTGAAACAATTCTTCTTAAAGATTAACTAGGAAGTTTTTTACTTAATAATCCATAGATAAAAGCCCCTAATATAGCTCCAATTAAAACAATTATTATAGGGAAAACACCATGACCTATTAATACAAATATTGGAGCAGGACAAGCTCCTGCTAGTGCCCAACCTAAACCAAAAATGGTTCCGCCAATTAAAGTTCTTATAAAACCTTTTTTCTTTTCTTTTATATTTATTTTATTTCCTAAATAATCTTTAATAACACCTTTTTTAAATAGGTACATTAATATCATAGAAACGCCTACAGCTGAACCGATAATGCCATACATGTGAAATGATTGAAACTTAAACATTTCATATATTCTGTACCAAGAAACTGCTTCAGATTTGGTTAAAATAATTCCGAAGAAAATACCGAGTAATAAAAATTTTATATTTTTCATATTATCCAAAAATTAAAGGAAGAATAAACCATGTCATTATTAAACCTCCAATAAAAAAACCTATTACAGCAATTAAAGAAGGGAGTTGTAAGCTACTTAAACCAGTTATTGCATGCCCAGATGTACATCCACCAGCATATCGTGTTCCAAATCCAATTAATATTCCGGCAACTAATAAAATCGAAAGTCCTTTTATTGTAAACATATTTTCAATGCTAAATATTTCATTAGGAACAAAAGAATTTCCTGCCTTAGTAAAACCTAAATCAGCTAAATCTTGAATAGTTTCTGGGTTTAAGTTTATGTGAGAAGAATTAGATAAATAGTTTATAGCTACAAATCCACCAATAACTAAACCAACTAGAAAAACTAACGCCCAATCACGTTCTTTCCAATCTTTTTTAAAATAATCAGAAACTTTTCCTGCGCCAACAATGGTACACATGGTTTCTAAATTTGTAGATACTCCGAAATTTTTACCAAAGTAGAAAAATAGAAATAAAACAAAAGCTATAAGAGGTCCAGAAATAAACCAAGCCCAAGGTTGTAGAATGAAATCCATTTTAATATATTTTAAATAAAATATTAGTATTCATTAATGTTTTAATGAGAACAAATTTAGTAGATTTTTTCTTTTTATTTGTAACAATTGTAACACTGTTTAGTTATAATCATTAATGGCTTTTAAAAGTATTGAATATTTTGCAATGTATCCGTAATCAGATGATTTACTGTTTTTAGCAGCTTCTTGTTTGGCAATCTTTTTTTTTACCTAATTTATTAGCTAATTCAGCTTTGTAATAGGTATACCAAAAAGCTCCAGGTCTTAATTTACTTGCTTTGGTAAACCATTTATAAGCTGTGTTTAAATTTTTGTTTTTCTGATAATAAAACTGAGCTGCATCAAAATAAGTTTGAGGTTTTACATCAGTATTAGAGTTAATTATTTTATCATTTATTTGTTTTTGAATAGAAGTGTCAGAGTCAACAAAAACTGGGATAACTATTTTAGTGTTTTCCCATGAAATAATTAAATCCGCTCCATCAACGTTAAATTTTTCAAAATAAATATTTAAAGTTTCCTGAGTGTCAATTAGTTTTTTTGAAGGAATAGTAAAGCGTATTAAATCATTTTCTTTTTTATAACCTCCAGATCCCCATAGGTTACTTTCTTTATGAATAATAATAGTCCACTCTTTTTCATTCGGAATAGAATATAAGCCATATGTTCCAGCTGGAATTTTATGTTTAGCTAATAATACATCTTTATCTATTGTTATTTTCGTTGATGCATTAGCTCCAGTTCTCCATAGTTTATTATAAGGGATTAAAGTACCAAATATTTCCCTTCCATTTTTACTAGGTTGTCCATATTCTATAGTGAAGTCAGCAAGTCCTACCTTTTGTGTAGTAATTTTTTTGGGACTTAAACTTGGCATTTCTATCTGAGCAAATAAATTTATCGAAGCTAGTAGTATTAAAAGTAAACTAAAACGAATTTTCATAAGTGGTAAATTATATTATTATTGTTAGACGTTTTTCGTTTTAATAATTACATATAGTTTATTTTTTATTTGAACTTCACAAGACATCAACACGTGTTTTATTTTATTCTTTTATAAAATACAGAGATTAATATTGAAATAACTTATTTTTGATCTTTATATAGATTGTAATCAAAGTAAATATGGAGATAGATTTTGTAGTTAGTTGGGTTGATATGGAAGATCCTAAGTGGATTAAGGATTTTTCTAAGTTTTCTGGTAAAATTGATAACACTAAAAATGAAGTTTCTGAAGCACGATTTAGAGATTATGGTTTTTTAAAATATTGGTTTCGAGGTGTTGATAAATTTGCTCCTTGGGTTAGAAAAATTCATTTTGTTACTTGTGGTCAAAAACCAGAATGGCTTGATGAGAATCATCCAAAGATAAATTTAGTCAATCATTCTGATTATATTCCAAATAAATATCTTCCAATATTTAACTCATCTTTAATTGAAATACATTTACATCGTATCCCAGATCTTGCTGAACACTTTGTTTATTTTAATGATGACTTTTATATTACAAATACATTAAAACCAGAAAGGTTTTTTAAGAATGGATTACCTAATGATATTGCTGCTTTTAGACATAATTTAGGGTTGAGTCTTTGGAACAAGTGTTTAAAAAATAACATTAGGGTAATTAACAGTAAGTTTGATAAAAAAGAAGTATTAAAAAGAGATGCCAAAAAATGGTATCATCCAAGTTATGGTAGTAGAGGTAGATTAGCAAAGTTGTTAAAATGGTATCCTAAATTTATTACACTTCGTACACCACATAATGCACAACCTTATTTAAAAGAAACATTTAAAGAAGTTTGGGATTACGCAGGTGATGAGTTATGGGAAGTTTCTAAAAATAGATTTAGAAATAAAAGAGATTTTACGCAAGAGTTATTTAGAACTTGGCAAATTTGTAGATCTAATTTTGTGCCATACAACACTTATAAGGATACGAAAATGTTTCCTTTGTTAATAAAGTCTAAACAAGCTATTGAAGCGGTTAAAAACCAATCATATACTCTTGTGTGTTTAAATGACAATTCAAACGTCAGGAATTATGAACAGGTTATAAAAGATCTTGATAATTCATTTAAAACAATATTGCCAGAAAAATCTTCTTTTGAGAAATAATAGATAATTAAAATTTAACTCACTAATGTGGTCTTTGGATTGCTTAGCTGAGTTAAAATTTTTCTTAAAACATATCGAAGTTTACCAGTAGTTACCCCTGGTATTTTAAAGTTACCATGCTCTTTTGCAAAATTAAGTATAAATTGTTTTGAGTGTTTTCTACCTAAATTTCGTTTTATTCGAGCTTCGCTATCATTACTGTTTATAATTGAATCAAAATTATAAACATATAAATATTCAGCACCTGGTACTGTTACAATTTTGTTTGCAGAATAAACTGCAACAAAAGAAAAAGGGAGGTCTTCTATAACCTTACCTTCTTCAAAACGTAAATTATTTTTTTTAAGAAAATTTAATTTAAACAGATACCTAACAACATAACCCCATTTTCCTACATATGTAATTTTTAATTTTTCATGTAGGGTAGTATAACTCTCTTGGCTTTTAAATAGCTGTGTTTTTCCTTTGGCTTTTTGATGAATCATTCCACAACAAGACATGTCTGCATTCGTTTCAATTGAAGCATTTAGTAGTTTCTCATAAAAAGAATTATTTATTTTATCATCATCATCCATAAAATGAATGTATTCTCCATTAGCATTGTCAATACCAGAATTTCTTGCGGCTGCTAATCCTTTGTTTTTAGGGTGATTAATAATTTTAACAGAAGGATATTGTTTAACGATGTTCATAGAGTTGTCAGAAGACCCATCATTAACTACAATGATTTCTAAATTCTTATATGTTTGATTGGTAACAATTTCTAAACAATTTTTTATGTGTTTTTCTCTATTATACACAGGAATGATTACAGTAACTAAAGGGGTGTTATTCGTCATTTTATTTTTCGAATTGAGATTTATTTGGAAATAAATTTTCTAAAAAAGGAACAACTTTTTTTCTGTCTTCATCTGTAGCAAGTTCATTATCATTCAAACAAAATAATTTAGGGTTATTAGATATTCGCTTTTGATAATTAGAAGAATGTAGCGGTATTAAACCTGATTCTTTATGGGTTACATATTCTAAATGTGCTCGTTTATTTGCTAAAGCATAGCAATCAAAAAGAATTCGGTGTATGTCATTGTTTTTTCTAAATCGATTTAGCAAAGTACCTTTTATTTGTTTCGAAAACATTTTGGCAGCTTTTTCATAATCACTTTTTAAATAAACATCAATATTATGGTGAGGTCTTAATTTATAATATACACCGTATTTTTCCTTGATTAGATTAAGAGCGTTAAGAATTCCTAAATGGTATGTCCCTATATATCGATTCAATAATTTCTTAATTCTTAATTTAGTTATAAATTTTCGTGAAGAGATCAATCTACATATTGGTAATCCATCTTTAAAAAAGAAATCAGGAGATAAATTGGCGTTAACAAAACAATCGTCATTAGCGTAAATAAAGTGTTCTGATAAATCAGGGATTTTATGTATAAAATATTCCATAACACCAACATTAAAAGTAGGTAATACTTCTTTAGGCATTATATCTGAATGATCAACTATAGTTATTTTAGAATTGTTAGTATTTAACCATTCAGGAACTTGGTTATCTGTAACAATAAAAATTTTTCTTAACCAAGGTAAATTTTCACTCACAGAACGTAAAGAATATTTTAGCTCATTATTGTTTTGATATCTACCTGCAACAGTGCTTTTTTTTACATTATCATCTAAAAAAGAGTTTTTCTTTTTTAACCAGTTAGGTTCACTGCCATCTACCCATAAGTATACAAGATCAATTTGCTTTGTCATATTATAATCTAAAAAAAATTAATAAACCTCTGTAATTAAAAAAAGACCTAACATGTTTTGAATATGTTAGGTCCGTAAATATTTATTTTTTCATTTCAAAATCTTCCATAAATTTCGTGGTATAATTACCAGCAACGTAATCAGGATGATCCATTAATTGTCTATGAAAAGGAATGGTTGTTTTAACACCTTCTATTACATATTCATCTAATGCTCTTTTCATCTTGTTAATTGCTTCTTCACGTGTTTGTGCAGTTACAATTAATTTAGAAATCATAGAGTCGTAGTTTGGAGGAATCATATAGCCTGCATAGACATGCGTATCTATACGAACTCCATGACCACCTGGTGCGTGATATGATGTAATTTTTCCAGGAGCTGGTCTAAAATTATTAAATGGGTCTTCAGCGTTAATTCTACATTCAATTGAGTGCAATTGCGGGTAGTAATTTTTTCCAGAAACAGGAACACCAGCCGCTACTAATATTTGTTCTCTAATTAAGTCATAATCAACAACTTCTTCTGTAATAGGATGCTCTACTTGAATACGAGTATTCATTTCCATAAAGTAGAAGTTTCTATGTTTGTCAACTAAAAATTCAACAGTACCAGCACCTTCATATTTAATAAATTCAGCAGCTTTTACTGCTGCTTTACCCATTTTATCACGTAATTCATCCGTCATAAAAGGAGAAGGTGTTTCTTCAGTTAATTTTTGATGACGACGTTGAACAGAACAATCTCTTTCTGATAAATGACACGCCTTACCAAATGAATCTCCAACAATTTGAATTTCGATATGACGTGGCTCTTCAATTAGCTTTTCCATATACATATCGTCATTTCCGAAAGCAGCTTTAGATTCTTGTCTTGCAGAATCCCAAGCGTCTTTTAAATCTTCTTCTTTCCATACAGCACGCATACCTTTTCCACCACCACCTGCTGATGCTTTTAACATTACAGGGTATCCAGTTTCAATAGCTGTTTTTTTACAAGCCTCAAAATCTTCTATAACACCTTCACTTCCTGGTACACAAGGTACACCCGCAGCAATCATAGTAGATTTAGCATTGGCTTTATCTCCCATGCGGTCGATCATCTCTGGTGACGCTCCAATAAACTTGATATCATGCTCATCACATAATTTAGAAAATTTAGCATTTTCTGATAAGAAACCATATCCTGGGTGAATACCATCTGCATTTGTAATTTCTGCAGCTGCAATAATACGATCCATTTTTAAATAAGATTCGCTACTTGGTGCTGGACCAATACAAACCGCTTCATCAGCAAATTTAACGTGTAAGCTTTCTGCATCTGCTTTAGAATATACAGCTACAGTTTTTATTCCCATCTCTTTACAGGTTCTAATTACACGTAATGCAATCTCACCTCTGTTGGCAATTAATATCTTTTTAAACATATGTTTTAAGAATTTAAAAGCTCCAAATAAAATAAGAAAACCTTACTTTATTTGGAGCTTTATGTTAGTTAAGATGGATCTACTAAAAATAATGGTTGATCAAATTCTACAGGAGAAGAATCATCTACTAAAATTTTAACGATTTTACCTGAAACTTCAGATTCAATTTCGTTAAATAATTTCATTGCTTCGATAATACATACAGTATCACCTACTTTAATTTCTGTTCCTACTTCAGCAAAGTTTGGTTTGTCTGGAGATGGTTTTCTATAAAAAGTACCAATAATTGGAGATTTTACAGTTATGTATTTAGAGTCATCTTCAGCAGTGTCGTTTGCTGGTGCAGCAGGTGCTGCCGGTTGAGCAACAGGTGCTGCTGCTATTGGTGCTGCTGCTTGAATAATTGTAGTTTCAGGAGTTTCGCTTCCAGTTTTAATGGTGATTTTAATATCTTCCATTTCTAACTTTACTTCGCTTGCGCCTGATTTTGCTACAAACTTTATAAGACTTTGAATTTCTTTAATATCCATTTTCCTAAATTTTAGTTGTTTGGTTTATGAGTTATATGCCCATTTTAAGTAAATAGCTCCCCAAGTGAAGCCACCACCAAATGCTGCAAAAATTAAATGATCTCCTTTTTTTAATTCTTTTTCATAGTCTGCAAGTAATAATGGTAAAGTAGCAGAAGTTGTATTTCCGTACTTATGAATATTCATCATTACTTTATCATTTTCGAGACCAACTCTGTTAGCTGTCGCTTCAATGATTCTTTTATTTGCTTGATGTGGTACTAACCATTGAATATCTTCTTTGGTTAAGTTGTTTCTAGTTAGCATTTTTTCAGAAACGTCAGCCATATTTGAAACGGCATATTTAAATACAGTTTTACCTTCTTGATGTACAAAATGGCTACCGTTTTTAATTGTTTCTTCAGAAGTTGGTAACATTGAACCTCCAGCATCAATTTTTAAGAACTCACGACCAATACCGTCACTTCTTAAATACTCATCCTGTAGTCCTAAACCTTCTTTATTTGGTTCGAATAAAGCTGCTCCAGCTCCATCACCAAAGATTATGCACGTTGCTCTATCTTTATAATTAATAATTGAAGACATTTTATCTGCTCCAATTAAAAGAACTTTTTTATAACGTCCACTTTCTATATAACTAGAAGCAGTAGACATGCCATATAAAAAGCCAGAACATGCTGCTTGTAAATCGTAAGAAAATGCATTTACGGCACCAATTTTTGTTGCTGTATATGCTGCTGTTGAGGCTACTAGCATATCTGGTGTAGCAGTTGCTACAATAACTAGATCAATTTCTTCAGGGTTAGTGTTTGATTTTTTAAGTAAATCTTCAGCAGCTTTAATAGCCATGAATGAAGTTCCAAGTCCTTCACCTTTTAAGATTCTACGTTCTTTAATACCTGTTCGAGAGGTAATCCATTCATCATTAGTATCAACCATCGTTTCTAACTCTTTGTTAGTTAGAGCATATTCAGGAAGATATTTACCTACGGCTGTTATCGCTGCAGTTATTTTAGTCATAGTTGTTTGTTTTGTCGTAAAACGAGTTTTCAAAGAAATGAAATTTATTTTACTTTATATGTAAAAAAACGTCAAAAACAATAATTTTTGACGTAAAAACATGAAAAATCCCTCATGTGAGGGATTTTTTGACTTTTATAACAGAGTATTATATTATGCTTCTGCTGCTGCAGATTCTAATACAACTTGACCTCTGTAGTATAATTTACCTTCGTGCCAGTGAGCTCTGTGGTATAAATGAGCTTCTCCAGTTGTTGGATCTGTTGCTATCTGAGGTACAGAAGCTTTATAATGAGTTCTTCTTTTGTCTCTTCTAGTTTTCGATATTTTTCTCTTTGGATGTGCCATTTTATCTTTTTATTTATCTGTTAGTAAATCCTTTAATTTATCCCATCTTGGGTCTGTTGATTTTTCTTCTTCAACAGTTTTATTTTCGTTTATTCTTAATTCGTTTAATCTTTTTAAAGCTTCAGACTCCATTGATCCATTTATAACGTCTGGATGAATTCTTTTAGTTGGAACAGATAAAACAATTAACTCATATATATATTGAGCAATATTTATTTGATATGCTTCGTGTGGAAGTATCAAAATTTCATCATGTTCGTCATTAAATTCAGATCCGAATTTAACTACTAATTTCATATTGCCATTAACTTTTTGGTCGAATGGCTCATTAGTGGTGTCGCAAGGAACGTTTACTGTTCCGTTTATTACAAATGAAAGTTCCATTAAGGTACTTTTTTTGGTAAAATCTACATCCGCTTTTATATTAGTACTGCTAAA
>CAZCHR010000012.1:0-25754 GCA_964498665.1 uncultured Tenacibaculum sp.
TTTTAATTAATGCTTTAGATAAATTATTAATTTTACATGCAGATCATGAGCAAAACTGTTCTACATCTACTGTAAGAATTGTAGGTTCTTCTCACGCAGGTTTATTTGCTTCTTTATCTGCAGGTATTTCAGCTCTTTGGGGACCATTACACGGTGGAGCTAATCAAGCAGTATTAGAAATGCTTGAAGCTATCAAAGAAGATGGAGGAGATACAAAGAAATTTATGGCGAAAGCTAAAGATAAAAATGACCCTTTCCGACTAATGGGATTCGGACATAGAGTATATAAAAACTTTGACCCGAGAGCAAAAATTATTAAGGTAGCTGCTGATGAAGTATTAGCTGATTTAGGGATTGATGATCCTGTATTAAATATAGCTAAAGAATTAGAAAAAGAGGCTTTAAATGATGAGTACTTTATAAAACGTAAGTTATATCCAAATGTAGACTTTTATTCAGGTATAATTTACAGAGCAATGGGAATTCCTGTAGAAATGTTTACGGTAATGTTTGCTTTAGGTCGTTTACCTGGTTGGATTGCTCAATGGAGAGAAATGCGTTTACGTAAAGAACCAATTGGACGCCCTCGTCAAATTTACACAGGTGAAAATCACAGACCATTTGTAAAATTAGAAGATAGATAAAAATAAAAATGTCATTTAGTAATAAATGACATTTTTTATAAGTAATTTTTAAATTACTATCCATAAAACAGCAACACACACATATATTTACAATGAAAGAAATTAAGCTAATTAAAAATAGATCAGATATTGGAGCGGGTACTAGAGGTTCTGACATGGGGGTCGATGCAATTGAAATTGCAGCAATTAATAAACACAGTGATTACTTTGGCTCATATGATTTTGAAGACGTAATAACAGAAAATGAATCAATTTATAATAAAAAAAATAATTCATTTGCAAAAAGAATAAATAGCGTTTTTAATCAATGTAAAAGATTGAGTAATCATGTAAAAGTAAATTTACAAGAAGGTAAATTTCCTATAGTTCTTTCAGGAGATCATTCATCTGCTTTAGGTACTATTAGTGGTGTTAAAGCTGCATATCCAACGAAAAGAGTAGGTGTTGTATGGATTGATGCTCATGGTGATTTACATACACCTTATACATCACCATCAGGAAATATTCATGGTATGCCATTAGGAGCTGCAATTGCTGATGATAATTTAGATTGTCAAATAAATGATGTTGATCGTGAAACAACAGACTTATGGGAACGTATGAAAAACATAGGAGCACCAGGTCAAAAAGTTTTACCTGAAGATATTGTGTTTTTTGGAGTTCGAGATACTGAAGAACCAGAAGATAAGCAGATGGAAAAGCATGGAATTAAAAATTACATGGTTGCCGAAGTACGTTATAGAGGTTTAGAGGTTTGTGTAAAAGAAGCGTTAGAAAAATTAAATGATTGTGATGTAATTTACGTATCATTTGATGTTGATGCTATGGATTGTGATATGATTTCTTACGGAACTGGAACACCAGTACCAAAAGGATTCGATCAATATGAAGTTATAGCGATTATAAACCAATTATTACAAAGTAATAAAGTTGCTTGTGTGGAATTTGTAGAAGTAAATCCACTTTTAGATTTAAGAGGTAATAAAATGGCAGAAACTGCTTTTGAAGTACTTCAAGAAGTAACTAAAGAGATTGAAAAACTTTAAATAGTTCTCAATAAAACAAAAAACATCTACTTTAACAGTAGATGTTTTTTGTTTTATAATAATTGGTTTAATCTTATTATTTTCGCAATATGCAACAAACTACCAACACTATTTTAATGATTCGTCCAGCTAGTTTTAGAATGAACGAACAAACAGCTGTAAATAATTATTACCAGCAAGAACTAACAAATATGTTACCTGCTACAATAAACGCAAAAGCACAAGAAGAGTTTGATTCTTTTGTTGAAAAGTTAAAAAGCAAAGGAGTTAATGTAGTTGTAGTTAATGATACAGAAAAACCTAATACACCTGATGCATTATTTCCTAACAATTGGATATCTTTTCATGAAAATGGAAATGTGGCTATATATCCGATGTTTGCAGAAAATCGTCGTTTAGAAAAACGTGAAGACGTTTTAGAACTTTTAGAAGAAAAAGAATTTGATATTAAAAATGTAGTTGATTATTCTGAAGCTGAAGAGGAAGGGTTTTTTTTAGAGGGTACTGGAAGTATGATTTTAGATAGACAAAATCGTAAAGCATATTGTGCAGTTTCTCCAAGAGCAGACGAGGAATTATTTATTGAATTTTGTGAAGATTTTGAGTATACACCAGTAATATTCACAGCAAACCAAACTGTAAACGGAAAAAGAGAAGCTATTTATCATACGAATGTTATGATGTGTATTGCTGAAAAATTTGCAATTATTTGTTTAGATGCAATTGATGATAAAAAAGAAAAGAAAAATGTTTTAAAACAATTAAAATCGGATAATAAAGAAGTAATTAATATTACAGAATTTCAAGTAAATCAGTTTGCTGGTAATATGTTACAAGTAAAAGGATCAGATGATAAGCGTTTTTTAATAATGAGTTCTGCGGCATATAATTCTTTAACCAAAGAACAATTACAAAAAATAGAAAAACATAATGAAATTATTTATTCATCATTAACAACAATTGAGACTTGCGGAGGCGGAAGTGCACGTTGTATGATGGCTGAAGTGTTCTTGAAAAAAACAATAAAATGAAGTTGTTTTTTATACTAAAGTGAAAGTTATTAAGTTTAATTACTTGTTAATTAAAACTAATAAAAATGAAAAATTTTCCCTTATTATTAATACTTACAATATTAGTAAACTCATGTGTATCTAAGAAAAAATATGTTCAATTAGAGCAAAAGTATAAAGATACCAGAGGAGCACTTCAAAAAACAGCTTTTGAAAAACAAGAATTAGAATTAAAGTTCGCAAAAATCGAGAAAAGAGTAGATAATTATAATAAGAAACTAAACTCTTTAAATAATTTAAACTCTGACTTAAAGAAAGAGAACGATATTAAGTTAGATATGGTACAGGGTAGTGTAATGTCTAATTCTATGAAAGCAAAGATGCGCAAAACATTAGCAAATGTTGATGCTGCTGTTTTAGCAAATGCTAAAACTGTAAAAGATTCTATGAATATTGCAGTATCTTACAAATTAAAAAAATCAATAAATACAAATGCTTTAGAAAATACTGAAGATGTAAATGTAAATATTGATAAAACTGTTGTAATGATTTCTATTTCAGATAAAATGTTATTTAAATCAGGAAGTTATAGAGTTAATAGTAAAGCATACAAAGTACTTAAAAAACTATCAGAAATTATTAAATCTGAACCAAGTATGGATGTTATGATTGAAGGACATACAGATTCTCAACAAATAAATACAGGTGTGTTACAGGATAACTGGGATTTAAGTGTAAAAAGAGCTACCTCAATAGTTCGTATTTTAGAGAAGAAATATGGAATAGAGTCAAACAGATTAATTGCTGCTGGTCGAGGTTCATCTTTACCTTTGGTAGAAAATAATACAAAAGCAAACAGAGCAAAAAATAGAAGAACAAAAATTATAATCTTACCTAATTTAGATAAGTTTTTTGGTTTATTAGCAGAAGAAGAAGTAATTCAACCATAGTAATAAAATACAATGTTTAAAAAATGCCTTAATTTTTAATTAAGGCATTTTTTATTTAAAGTAAAGCTTCTTTTAAAATAGTAATAGGATGCTTTGCTAAACGTTTTGTTCCATCATAAATTTGATGACGACAACTTGTACCAGCAGCAGCAATTTCTGTTTCTGGAGAACAGTTTCTTACCTTAGGAAATAAAGTGTCTTCACCAACTTGCATAGAAACTTTATAATGTTCTTTCTCGTAGCCAAAAGAACCTGCCATTCCGCAACAACCAGTATTCATAATAGAAACTTTATAATTCTGTGGAATATTTAAAATTGAAAACGAAGCGTGTGTAGAAGACAATGCTTTCTGATGACAATGCCCGTGAATTTTTAGCGTCTTAGACGCTTTGGTAAATATATTCGTATGAATATTGTTTTTATTAACTTCTGAAGCTAAAAACTCTTCAATAGTAAAAGTGTTTTTAGCAATTTCTTCTGCGGAAAATTTATCGTCAGCTAATCGTAAGTATTCATCTCTAAAAGTTAAAATTGCCGAAGGTTCTATTCCAACTAATGGAGAATCATCAGTAATTAAATCTTTAAAAACAGCAACATTCTTATTTGCTAAATCTTTAGCTTCATTTAAAAATCCTTTAGAGATGTGACTACGTCCGCTTTCTTCGTGATTACTATATTTTACTTCGTAACCTAATTTTTCTAAAACAATAACTGCATCTTTTCCGATTTCGGCATCGTAAAAATTGGTAAATTCATCATTAAATAAATAAACAGTTTTGTTTGATTTTTTTGTTTGATATTTTTTTAACCAAGCATCTAAAGGTTGTTTTGCTAATTTAGGAACCGTACGTTGAGTAGCAACTCCTAATACTTTTTTAGCGACTAAAGTGTTGGTGAAGAAATTTGTTATGGTAGGGAATTTACTACCAAGTTTATTATATTTTGCATTGTTTGCAAACATTTTACTTCTAAAAGAATATCCGTTAGTTTCTTGATATTGATATAAAAATTCGGCTTTCATAGAAGCAATATCAACATTACTTGGGCATTCTGTAGCACAAGCTTTACAACTTAAACATAAGTCTAAAACTTGTTTTAATTCTTTAGAGTCGAATTTGTTTTTAGCAGTATTGTTAGTTAAAACTTCACGTAACATATTTGCTCTTGCTCGTGTAGTTTCTTTTTCGTTTTTAGTAGCTCTATAACTCGGACATAAAGTTCCGCCAGCTTCAGGAGATTTTCTACAATCACCAGAACCATTACATTTTTCAGCAAGTTTTAAAATTCCTTCACTGTTAGAAAAATCTTGTAATGTTTTTATAGCAGGTTCTTTTCTGTCAACTTCATAACGTAAACTTTTATCCATCGGAAAAGCATCTGTAATCTTTCCTTTGTTAAATACGTTATTTGGGTCGAATGCTTTTTTTACTCTACGTAATAATTCGTAATTTTTATCACCAATCATTAACGGAATAAACTCTGCACGAACAATTCCATCACCATGTTCACCACTAAATGAACCTTTATATTTTTTTACTAATTCGGCAGTTTCTGTTGTTATTTTTCTAAATAAAACAACATCTTCTTGTTTCTTTAAATTTAAGATAGGACGTAAATGTAATTCACCAGCACCAGCATGTGCATAATAAACTGCATCTTGTTGGTATTTGTCCATAATTTGAGTAAACTCAACAATGTACTCTGGTAAATCTTCTAAAGCAACGGCAGTATCTTCAATACAAGCAACTGCTTTCATATCTCCAACAATGTTTCCTAATAAACCTAAACCGGCTTTTCTTAAATAATGTACTTTGGCAATATCTTCTCCGTATACTTTCGGATAATAATATCCGAAGTTGTTTGTTTTTAAATCAGCAATTAATTTATCGGCTTGTTCTTCAGCTTCTTCGATGGTATTTGCAGAAACTTCTAACATTAACACAGCTTCTGGATCGCCTTGTAAAAAGAAACGGTTTTTAGCTTGTTCTCGATTGTTTTTTGTACAATCTAAAATTACTTTATCCATTAATTCACAAGCGTATAACTTATGTTTCATGGTAGTAACTGTTGCTTTTAAACTTTCGTTTACACTAGAGAAATGCGGACAAACCATAATACTGTGTGTAGGAGGTAAGTCGTCTAATTGAATAGTTATTGCAGTTGAAAATACTAAGGTTCCTTCGCTACCAGATAAAAATTTTGCAGGATTTATAGTTGTTTGATTTCCTCCGAATAAATCAGAAGTTAAAAACTCATCAACTGCATATCCAGTATTTCTACGGTGAATTTCTGGTTTTGGAAATTCATTTATTATTTCTTGCTGAATTTCTTTTCGAGAAAGTTCATTATAAATACTTTTATATATTTTTCCTTCTAAAGATTTTTCAAGTTTTTTTTGCTTGAATTCTTGCGAAGTAATTTCTGAGAAAAGAATATCAGATCCATCAGATAATAGACCTTTAATATTAATTACTTTATCGCGTGTAACTCCGTAACGAATAGAGGTACTTCCTGATGAGTTATTACCAACCATTCCACCAATCATACAGCGGTTAGAGGTTGATGTATTTGGTCCAAAAAATAATCCGAAAGGTTTTAAGAAACGATTTAAATCATCACGAATAATTCCAGGTTCTACAGTAATGGTTTTGTTAGCTTCATCAAAAGCCAACATATTTGTAAAATGTTTAGATACGTCAACTACAATACCATCTCCAACACATTGTCCTGCTAACGAAGTTCCAGCAGTTCTTGGAATTAAAGTAATATTGTTTTTAGTAGCAAAATCAATTAAAATTTTAATGTCTTTACTATCTTTTGGATAGGCTACTGCTAACGGAATTTTACGATATACAGATGCATCTGTAGAATATAAAGTTTTGTGTAAATCATCGTAAAATAATTCTCCGTTTAAACTTTTTTCTAAATTGAGTAGTTGTGTTGTATTTGCCATTATCTAATCACCTAAAAGGTTTATAGTTTTGTTTTTAAATAGTAATAATTATCATTTTCTGTTAATTCAATATTACCTATTACTATTTCGTGTTGAAAATAAGGAGCATTTAAAACCATAGTATGATATTCTCCGTTTTCGCCACAAATATCAATATTTAATTTCTTATTTAAATTATTAATCGAATTTTTATCAAGAGGTTTACCAATCCAATTTTTATTAAAAACTGATTTTTTAACTAATGTAAAGACAACTTGAAATTTATTAATGATTAATTCATTTAATAAATAAGTTCTATCTTTTTTCCATAATGGATTAAATACTTGCATTTCAGATTTTAAAGAACATTCTTCAATCCAATTACTATGTCCATCAACTTCATCAATATCTCCAGTAATTAAGGTGTTAATTTTGTGTTTATCTTTTAGTAATTGAATAGCATTTTCATAGCTTTCTTTAATTGGAGTTTTTACTGTTAATAGCAAATGTGTAATGTTAATTGCTTTTGCTTGTTTTTTTATTAAATGAATAGGGTGTGCTTTAAATGAAGGTGATTCAGGAGCAAAAGTTACCAAATAAGTAATTCGATATCCTTTTTTTTGCGCTTTAAAAAACGCAAGAGCACAATCTTTACCACCGGTCCATAAAACTGCAGCTGTTTTCATTATTCAATAGGTATGTTACGTTTAAAACAAGTGTCAAAACAAATAAAGGTATCAGTACCAGCTACCCCGTTTATTAAATGAACATTATCGTATAATATTTTTTGTAAATGTTCATTATCTCGTGCATAAATAAGGATAAAAATGGCATAATTACCAGACACAAAATTACATTCGGTAATTTCAGGAATTTTTTTTAATTCTTCCATTACGTTTTTTGCAAAACGAGCTTCTCTTAAACGAATACCTGTGTATGATTTTGTTTTGTACCCTAATTTATTTTCTTCTAAAACAAATTCAGCTTTTTTAATTACGCCTTCTAAAGTTAACTTTTTTATACGCTGATGCACTAATGAATTAGAAACATTTAGTTCTTCAGCTATTTGAGAATACGCTTTACGGGCATCTAACCTTAGTTTTGATAATATTTGCTTATCTATGTAATCAAACTGATTTTTCAAAAGAATGTTTTTTAGAGTAAATTTAATATGTAAAGAAAAAATGTAGTTGTATAATTATACAACTACATTTTTTATGTTTTAAGCGTTTATTTGTGATAAACATTTGTCAATGGTTTCATTTTGCATATCATCGTACCATTTCATTAATTCATAAACAGGTTCACCTAAATCTTTTTCAAATAATGATTGATTAGATGACTCTTCATAATCATGTTTTGCATCTTCTGTACCTAAGTTCGATGCAAATATTCCAGCAGCACTTACTGGTAAAAAGTCTTCATAAACCATAGGTTCAATAGTTAAATAATCATTTTCTAATAATTGATTTATGTCAGTTTTTGTATATGTTTTATCTTTAGAAATATTTTTTATTTTATCGGTAGTAAAATAATGAAAATAAGCTAGTTTTTCAGATTGTAATTCTTGATAAGTATCAGGAAAGGCTTTAAAATTTTCTGCTAATAGTTTGTTGTATTGAGATGCAGTTTCAGCGTTTGGTGATCCACCAATTGATTTACGAGTTTTACCTAATAAATCATTGTATAAATCTTGTCCTTTTTGAGTCAATGCAACACCACGTTGTTCAATTTCACCAAAACGAGCTTTGTGTTCTCCAACTTTTCCATTTCCATCTTCATCTTTAAAAGTTACTTTTTCTGTTAGAGCTTTAAAACTTGTTTGACGTAATAAAATAGGGCATTTTCTAGTAGGAGGACCTTCTATAGTATCTTTAGGGGGAATATTGCGGGCTTCCATACTTGCTTGAACTTTATCAATATCTAAAGTTCTAGGGGTTAAATGATTTATATGTGGACCTTTAAAAGCAGTTACATCAGCAATTAATCTGTGTTGACTTAATAAAGCTTCATACATTTCATGGTTTACTGTTGCAGTATCATGCCAACGAAAAGTTTCTAATGCTTCCAAAACAAAAATTTCAGCATCTTCTTTGTTCAATCCGCCTTCTTTTTCAGATTTGTCAATTAATTCAAGTGCTTTTTCAGTGAATATTTGACGATTCTCTAAAATAGTTTCAATATTTTCACGAAGCTTCTCATCATCAATTAAATCTAGACGTAGTAAAGAAGTGAAAACTCTAAAAGGTGCTTGATTAAGAGCTGTGTTTTCGATAGCTCTAAATGCAGTAGAATGAACAGGAACTCCTGCAGAAGCTAAATCGTAATAACCAAGAGGAAACATCCCCATTACTTTAAATAGACGTCTCATTGTAAATAATTCGTATGGTTTACCTAAACGAATTGCACCGTGACGCTCCATATTTAGTCGAGTAATCTCTCCGGTATGTACTAATTGATCTTTTATTTCTTTAGATTCAGAAAGAACATCATTATTAATTTCATGAACTAAGTCAAGTAAATCACCATAAAGAGGTACTTCGTTCTTATACATATCAGACATAATCGTAGAGAAACGATTACGAATATATTCAGGTGAAACAAATTTTTGTTCAGTATTTAAATTTTGCACGGTATTTTTTGATGACATAATTTATTTAAATTTACTACAAAATAAATAAATTTAATCTTTATGTTAATTTTATTTGGTGTAATTTACATAAAAAATGATTATTTTAGGTTAATTTGGTTAATTTTGCGTGTTTTGTCCTTAGGGAGAAAATAATTTTAACTAAAAAATTGATTTTAAAAATCAATTTGACTTTGCAACTGAATTAAATCTGTTTACTTTATGAGTTAATGACTCTAATTTGTTTTATTTACAGTGTTTTATGCGTTTTTTAAAGATAGATAAAACAAAAAAATCGCTACTATTTTTTTAGTAGCGATTTTTGTAAATTATATTAATAGGCTATTATCTATTTTTTTTATTGTTTTTTTTACGTCTAATATTTTTACTAGCTCTATTTAGAGCTTTTTGTATACGTGCTTTTTCTTTTAAAGTAACCGTACCATCTTTTTTAGCTTTTCTTTCTAAGCGCTTAATGTTTGCTTGTTGCTTTGCTAATTTTTTAGTTTCCTTTTTGGTTAACTCACCATTTTTAACACCATTAACAATACGAGCTTTTTGTTTTTTTTGTCTTTTATCAACTAATGGAGTGTTTTGGCTGTGTAATAAACCACTAAAAGAAAGACTTAACGCTAATAATAAAAATTTTAATTTCATAATGTTTAATTTTAAGTTACATATATATAGACCCTAGAAATTTGAAAAGGTTTAAAAAAAATATTATTTTTTATAAAATAATATCATTTTTCCATTCGTAAGGTTCAGGAATATTCGTGTCATCTATTAGCTGACGTATATCAATTTCTATACCTCTGCTCATATTTGTAATAGGTACGTCGTTCGGTCCACCTTCAAAAGGATTTTCAGTATTTTCTCCAATGCTTTCCATTGTATTAAATACCCAAGCTAATAAAGTACTAAAAGGTATTGAAAACCATACAAAATTGCGAGCAATCCATTCTTGAATTTGATGTCCAAAATCTGTTCTTGATTTATGAATTGTTAAATCTTCTAAAATATGCGTACCAATGCTTTCAAAACCCTGCATGATTCCGTAAGGTAATAAAATTATAAAAATCCAAACGAAAAATAAATTCATAGTTGCGTATTGACGTGGGTATGGAAAGTTTTTAATACGTTCACTTTTTCCTTGCAAAGTGTAGAACTCAACTAACATGTTTTTCATTTCCATATGACGAAAACCTTCAATAAGTCCTTGTTGTTTTAACTCACGTAATCTTTTTGATTGTATTCCTAAAATTTGTGAAGCTTGGTTTCCTTTAGCAAAAAGCTCATTGTATTCATCATCAGAAATATATTTTTTAATTTCACCTTCAATAGGGATATTATCTTCAAGTACATAAAGCATTTTTTTTCTAAATTCAACGTTAGATTTTGAGTTTTTTAAGTGAGTTTCCCAAGGTTTATCTTTTCTTAATTGATAACGAAGAGCAGTTAACCAAGCTATATGACGATGCACTAATTCTTTATGAATTTTATTTAAATGAATGTCAGTAACTTCATTTTTTGCATGATCAGTAGTAATAAAATCTTTAACCATAATAGTCCAAGAACGTGACGAGTTTACAATACCTCCCCATATTTTACGAGCTTCCCACAAACGGTCATAAGAAGCATTGTTTTTAAAACTGACTAAAAAAGAAATAGCAGTACCTAAAACTCCTAGAGGTAACCAAGGTAAGTGTAACCATTTTAAACCAACAATATCAAATAAAAAAACAGGTATAGTAGAAAGTATAATAAATAGATATTTCTGCGAGTCCATTTTAGCATTCCTAAAAGCGGAAAAGTTCTTTTAATATACATACGTTAATATTTTGTTACAACTCAAAAATAGAAAAAAGGTTTCAATATATTTGTTTGATTATCAAACTAATATTTTAGATGAAAAAAATAACCTTTCTTTTCTTTTTAGTAAGCTTGTCAATTATTGGACAACAAAAATTAGACTTATCGTACTATTTACCTAAAAATGTATCGTATAACAAAAGTATACCAACTCCAAAATCTGTTATTGGTCACGAAGTAGGAGAGTGGCATATTACGCATGATAAATTGGTAGAATATATGAAAGCTTTAGCAAAGGCTTCAGATAGAATAACATTTGAAGACAGAGGTGAAACTTATGAGGGTAGACCACTGTTGTTGTTAACAATTACATCAGCCCAAAATCATCAGAATATAGAAGCTATAAGAAAAAAGCATATTAAAGGAACAAATGATGCATCTGAGGATATTTCTAAAGATCCAATTGTTGTGTATCAAGGCTTTTCAATTCATGGAAATGAAGCAAGTGGATCAAACTCTGCTTTGGCATCAGCGTATTATTTAGCCGCAGCAGAAGGAACTATAATTGATGAGTTATTAAATAATACTGTAATTTTATTCGACCCATCATTAAACCCAGACGGATTACAACGTTTTGCATATTGGGCAAATACAAATAAAGCTGATAACATAAATCCAGATCCTAACGATAGAGAGTATCATGAAGTTTGGCCCGGGGGAAGAACAAATCATTATTGGTTTGATATGAATCGCGATTGGTTGCCAGTACAGTTGCCAGAAAGTAAAGCAAGAATAAAATCGTTTCATAAATGGTTGCCAAATATCTTAACAGATCATCATGAAATGGGAACAAATTCAACCTTCTTTTTTCAACCAGGAATTCCGAGTAGAACAAATCCGTTAACTCCACAAATGAATCAGGATTTAACAAAAGAAATTGCAACGTATCATGCAAAAGCTTTCGATAAATTAGGATCAACCTATTATTCAGAAGAAAGCTTTGATGATTTTTATTACGGAAAAGGATCAACGTTTCCTGATATTAATGGAAGCATCGGTATTTTATTTGAACAAGGAAGTTCTCGTGGGCATGCTCAAGAAAGTGAAAACGGAATATTAACTTTTCCGTTTACAATCCGAAATCAGTTTACAGCAACTTTATCAACTTTAGAAGCTGCAAAAAATATGCGAGTAAAAATCTTAAAATATCAACAAGATTTTTATAAAAAGGCAAGAAACTCTGGTGCAAATAAAGCAATTGTTTTTGGAGATGAAAAAGATGCTGGTAAAACCAACAAATTGGCTGAGGTTTTAAAACGTCATAAAATAAAAGTCCACGAATTAAAAGCTGATTTCTCATCAAACGGAAAAAAGTTTAAAAAAGGATACAGTTATGTTGTGCCAATGAATCAGAAAAATAATCGTTTGATAAAAGCGATGTTTGATGTTAGAACTACTTTTAAAGATAGTTTATTTTACGATGTTTCTGCATGGACATTTAATCATGCATTTGGTGTTGACTATGCTGATAATGTATCATTATCGAAAGCGGGAAAAGAAGTTATAAAGTTAAAACAAAAAGTAGGAAGTATTCAAAATAAAAGTTCTGTCGGATATTTATTTTCTTGGAATGAATACAATACACCAAAAGCGTTGAATTCAATTTTAGAAAAAGAATTACGAGCAAAAGTTTCGATGAAACAGTTTAAAAATGATAATAACTCGTACGATTACGGAACTATTTTTATTCCGGCTCAAAATCAAAAATTAAACAGTTCTGATTTGTATGAGTTCTTAAATAAGGTAGCAGTTGATAACCATATAGAAATTAAAGGAACATCAACAGGTTTAAATCACGGAATTGATCTAGGAAGTAGAAATTTTAGAGCAATAAAAAAGCAAAAAGTAGCAATGTTGGTTGGTCGTGGAATTACAAGTTACGATGCTGGTGAAATTTGGCATTTGTTAGATCAACGTTTTGACATGAAATTAACAAAGCTTGACATGTCGTATGCATCAAGAATTAATTTAAGTAAATACACAACGATTATTGTACCGAATAGTAATTCGATTGATAGGGATTTAGAAGGTAGATTAAAAACTTGGGTTCGTAATGGAGGTGTTTTAATTGGATATAGAAATGCTGTAAATTGGTTGTCAAACAAAAAGTTTATCAATCTTCAGTTTAATAAAACAAAGATTGATACAGTTGAAAGTGTAACGTTTGAAAACAAATCATTACAATCAGGATTACAAGTAATCGGAGGGGCAATTTTTGAAGCCAAA
Source organism: uncultured Tenacibaculum sp. (assembly GCA_964498665.1). GTDB lineage: Bacteria > Bacteroidota > Bacteroidia > Flavobacteriales > Flavobacteriaceae > Polaribacter. The sequence continues at coordinate 13,307 of CAZCHR010000012.1, forward strand.
ACAGACCGTTCACATCCTATTAATTTCGGATATAAAAACGATAAAATAGCATTGTTTAGAAATACACGTCAGTTTATTAAAGCAGATAAGAAGAGTTATAATAACCCTGTTCAATACACAAATAATCCGTTATTGAGTGGTTATATATCGAAAGAGAATTTGAAAGAATTAAAAAATACAATTCCGTTTAAAGTGCAACGATTAGGAGCTGGAAGAGTTATTGTTTTTACTGATAATACAAATTTTAGAGCTTTTTGGTTTGGAACAAATAAGTTGTTAATGAATGCAATTTTCTTTGGAAAGTTGATGTAATTCATAAAAATTACTGATAAAATGTTAAAAACCCCGCTATTAGTGGGGTTTTGTGTAACAAATTGTAGTAATATTCGTCTTTATAATATACTAATCAATTAAAAAGAATGAGTTTATTTAGAGTTTTATTGGCAATTATTTTCCCTCTTTTGGCTGTAATAGGAAAAGGATGTGGATCTTTTTTTATTATTTTTTTACTAACGCTATGTGGTTGGATACCAGGTGTAATTGGAGCTTTAGTAATTTTAAATAATCCAAAATAAAAAATGTGACTTTATGTGAGATGTTGTGTCTAACTAATTATAAAACAAACTTATAAAGACATGATTTACATTTTAACAATACTATTAGTGGCATTTACGTTTAATTATGCACTTAATTTATACACTAAAAAAACAAATAAGATTTACTGTAGAGTAAATAAGAAAAAATAGAAGCCCCATACCATAAACCTTTGTGTTTATTATTTGAAATAAAAAAGCGCTCATTGAGCGCTTTTTTTATTTTAAAACCTCATCTATAATTTTACCTGTTGATCCGTTAGGAAATTCTATTTGAAGTAAATTAGCTATCGTTGGAGCAATATCTATAATATTATATTGCTTCTTAGAGGATCCTTTTTTAATCCCATTACCATAAAAAATGATAGGAATATGAGTATCGTAAGAATAACCAGAACCATGTGATGTACCACCATCTTTGTAATAAGTACTTAAAGTTGATGGATTAGGAATTAACAAAACATCACCAGAAAATTTTTGATTATATCCGTTTTGTAATGAATTTAAAATGCCATTTGTAAAAGTTGTAGTTTGTAAAGTCCTTGCGGTTACCGATTTGTAAATGCTTTTATAATTAATTACTTCATCAGCAATTTTTTGAGCGACAGTATTTACATCAAGCTTTAGTGAAGCTATCTTTTCTTTATCTAAGAAAATTTGAAAGTTGGAGATGTTTTCAACTAATTTATCAGACTTAAAATATTTTAAGGTAATATTATTTACATACTCTTTAAATTTCTTGTAACTGAAGTAGTTTGCAGGAATCTTAACAGATTTTAAATACTTAGGAACTTGAACAGCAGCATGATCTGCAGTTAAAAATAAAGTGTAATTATTTTTTCCAACCTGAGTATCTAAAAAATTAAAGAAATCGGATAAATCCTTATCTAAACGTAAATACGTATCTTCAATTTCTTTAGATGCAACTCCAAATTGATGTCCAACATAGTCTGTAGAAGAAAAACTGACTGCTAAAAAATCACTATTTGTTCCTTTACCTAATTCTTCATTTATAATTGCTGCTTTTGCAAAATCTGCAGTAAAAGTATTTCCAGCAGGAATAGCTTTTAAAATACTATAATTATTGTTTTTACTTCTTAATGTAGGTATATCGTGAGGGAAAATTGGTTTCTCTTGACCTTTAAAAGTTTGCTCAAAATTATTATCATCACTTATACTTTCTGTATAAGTGCTAATGTCATATAAAGTTTCCCAAGGTTTACTTAAGTATTCATCAGCTTTTCCACTTTTATTAAACTTATCAACCCAATTAGGAAGGTTACTCATATAAAAAGAAGAAGATATCCATTCACCTTTACTACCTCCATCAAACCAATAAGCTGCATTTGCAGTATGACCAGCAGGTAATATTGCAGAGCGATCTTTAATCGCTATACCAATAGTTTTACCTTTCATGTTTTGTGCTAATTTTAGTTGGTCAGTAACAGTAGTTGTAAGCATTCTATATGGCGATTTTTTTCCTCCGTCACCATCGTTTCCTACAGTTTTGTAATTTTTGTCATCAACACAGTAAATACTTTGTTTTAAGTATTTGTCATACCAATCGTTACTAATGATTCCGTGGTTATTTGGGGTTGTTCCTGTATAAATTGAAGTATGACCTACAGCAGTATAGGTTGGTATGTAATTATAATGTGCATTTTCTAAAGAATAGCCGTTGTTAAGAAGGCGTTTAAATCCGTTTTCGCTATACCTATTCGTAAATTTAGTTAAGTAATCATAACGCATTTGGTCGATAACAATACCTACAACCAATTTAGGTTTTTGACTTTTAGTTTTTTCATTCTTACTACAGCTAAAAAAGTAAATAATAAGAACTAAGTATGCTATTTTTTTCATTTTAAATTTAAAAATTTGAAATTCAAAGGTAAGTAAATGTACACTAAAGCACATAAATAAAGTGAAGAGTTAATGGTTTTTTAATACTTTAGCAAAAAAGAAAAACAAATTATTTTAATGAATTACATTGAGCATATAGGTAAGTATTTTGTAATGCTGAAACAAGTTTTTACAAAACCTCAAAGAGCACGTGTTTTTCGTGAGGCTTTGTTTAGAGAGATAGATGAATTAGGTCTTAAATCATTAGGTATAATAGCTTTTATTTCATTTTTTATTGGTGGAGTAATAGCATTACAAACTGCTTTAAATTTAGAAAGTCCTTTTATACCTAGATCACTAATAGGTTTTGCAGCAAAAAGATCAATTATATTAGAATTTGCCCCAACATTTTGCTCTATCATTTTAGCAGGGAAAGTAGGGTCATATATTACATCTAGTATCGGCGCTATGCGTGTTACAGAACAAATTGATGCTTTAGAAGTAATGGGTATTAATTCTTTAAACTATTTAGTATTGCCTAAAATAATCGCTACCGTATTTTTTTATCCATTTTTAATTGTTTTAGGAATGTTCTTAGGAATATTTGGTGGATGGGTAGCAGGTGTATTTTCAGGACTCTTTTCTGGAGCAGATTATATAACAGGGGTACAAATGGAGTTTAATCCGTTTTTATTAACCTATGCAATTATAAAAACATTAATTTTTGCTTTTTTAATAGCTACAGTACCTTCATATCATGGTTATTATGTTAAAGGCGGTTCTTTAGAGGTTGGTAAAGCAAGTACACAATCTGTAGTATGGACAACAGTACTTATAGTTATTGCTAATTACTTATTAACTCAAATGCTATTAACGTAATGATAGAGGTAAATAATTTACATAAAGGATTTAATAGTGTTGAGATCTTAAAAGGAATAACAACTTCTTTTTTACCAGGAGAAACAAGTTTAATAATAGGTCAAAGCGGTTCAGGTAAAACAGTTTTCTTAAAATCATTAATAGGATTGCATATTCCAGAAAACGGAACAATAGTTTACGATGGTCTTGCAAACACTAAAATGACAATTGAAGATAAAAGAAACTTCAGAAAAGAACTAGGAATGGTTTTTCAAGGAAGTGCTTTGTTTGATTCACAAACTGTCGAAGAAAACGTAATGTTTCCCTTAAAGATGTTTACGAAGCAGCCAATAGATGAAATGTTAGATCGAGTTAATTTTGTTTTAAAAAGAGTAAATCTCGAAAATTCTAATAAAAAATTCCCTGCAGAACTATCAGGAGGAATGCAAAAACGTGTTGCTATAGCAAGAGCAATTGTAATGAATCCAAAATATTTATTTTGTGATGAACCAAATTCAGGTTTAGATCCGCAAACATCTATTGTAATCGATAACTTAATTCAAGAAATTACAGATGAATATAAAATTACAACGGTAATTAATACACATGACATGAACTCGGTAATGGAAATAGGTGATAAGATTGTTTTTTTAAATAAAGGAGTAAAAGCTTGGGAAGGAAATAGCAAAGAAATTTTTAAAACGGATAATGAGTCTGTGGTTAATTTCGTGTATTCTTCTAATTTATTTAAAAAAGTTAGACAAGCGTATTTAAATGATGTTTAGGTAACTTTCTGTTAATTAGTGGGGTAAAAAAAAAGTGCTTTTTTTTTGAAAATTAATTGAAAAAAAAGTTTGTGGAAACGAAAATAGCTTCTATATTTGCACCCGCTAAGAGAAAAAACATTGACCTGGTAGCTCAGTTGGTAGAGCATCTCCCTTTTAAGGAGAGGGTCCTGGGTTCGAGCCCCAGCCCGGTCACTAGTTTTTTAAACCTTCTCTATTTTTAGTAGAGAAGGTTTTTAAAGCTTTTGGGGAGATACCAAAGCGGCCAACTGGGACGGACTGTAACTCCGTTGTCTTACGACTTCGCAGGTTCGAATCCTGCTCTCCCCACAAACCTTAATCATTTGATTGAGGTTTTTTTATTTATAGTCTTTTTATAAAAAAAAGCTCTTAGAAAATATTTTCTAAGAGCTTTCATTATTTAATCTAATGCTATAAATTGGAAATATTATTTACCAGATTTTATAAAAGATTTAGTGTATTTGTTTTTTTGATCGTATACTCTTAAATAATAGATACCAGTTTTTAATTCCTCAATATTAATTGAGGGAGAAAATGAATTTTGATCTACAACTTTTCCATTAACATCAATAATTTGATAGATTCCTTTTTTAAGTATTTTTGCGATTTTAATGTTTAAAACCTTACTTGATGGGTTAGGATATATAAATAAGTCAATTAAAGAGTTACTATCAGTCTTTTCATTGGTTACTTTCATTGTAATTTCACGAGCAGAATTTTTAGTGATATTTACAGTGTAATCTTCCACTTCACCATCGTCAAATGACTCGCAAGGAGTTTGCGAGTTTTTATACTTCATTGATACTCGCATTCTAGTTGGTCCTGTTAAGGCATTTTCAGGGATTTTAACACTATAAGTTTTGTTAGCTCCATTTGTAGTAGATTCACTAACTACTTTTTCATTTTCATCAAACTTTCCGTTTTGATTGTAATCTATCCAAACACTAAAAAATTCAGTGTATAAACTGTCACTAAAACCAGCACTAATAACTAAATCGTTAGTAGTTCCAGCAACAACAGAAGCAGTTTTATTTGTGAAATCAGCATAACCATTATTAGGACCTGTAATATTTGTCATATTACCAAAAGAAACAAAGTCAATCCATTCATATTTTATTCTATTCCCTTTTGATTTGCAATAATTTTTACCTACAGTAATATTGAATTCTTGTAACGTAATATTATCACCATCTGTAGCTTCTAATACTACTTTGAATTCTCCTGAATTTGAATTAGAAGGAGTTCCTTGTAAAGAATAGGTGCCATTATTTAATACAATGTTTAACCAACTAGGACCTTGTTTTAAAGACGTTTTTATTATGTCTTTACGATTTTCATCAGTAGTGATAATTTGGTAATTATAAGGCTGGTCAATATCTACAAAAGTAGTGGGCTTAGATTTAAATATTGGAGCAAGATTTGTAGGGTATAAATTAACGATAACAGCATTGTAGTCTATCCAGTTGTATTTTCCACCATGAGTAACCATTTCAGTTAGGTAAAAGTAACCATTACTCCTTCCTGCCCAACCCCAGTTAATGTGAAAAAAATCACCTTGGTCCGTAGTATCATATCCGTCTAAAGCAAATAAATGACCTGCACCTCTAGCGGTAGGATCTTCAAGGTTCTTGCTTCTTCCTGAATATAAAACTGGTCTTTTTTCATTAAGTTGCTCTTTTATAACGTTACTCCATTCACTATCAGAATAGCGGTATCTGTAAACCATTCTAGCTCCATCATTGTATTTGAAGTTTCTCTTTAAAGAAGATAAAGCATCCCTTGTATAAGCACCTGAACCTCCGTTTGCAGATGTTCCATAGTTCATCTTAACAGCAACACCAGCATGATATGAAAGTTTTGCGTTTTCGTCATCAGCTCTGGTTTTAGACATGTTATCCCAATCGTATTGTTCGTTTTCAAAATCAACACTAAGATTTCCGTATTTATTGTGATTGTATGAAGTTTTACCCTTTCCTGTAGAAGGAAATTCCCAGTACCTCATAACCTGCGACATTGCTGTAGCTACACAACCAACAATAGCTTGACCATCATCATCACTAGGACAAAACTTTTCAAAACCACTAGACTGCGTGTAAAGAATATCGTCCATAAATGGAGCAATAACTTTTGTTTTACGTTGGTTTTGTGATTTTGATTTAAGTAATTTATTCCATCCAGAATTAGCAGATTTCATTTTACTTGTTTTTTGAGCTAATGCACTTTCGTAAACAAACGATTTGTAACCGTTAAGTAAAGTTTTAGTTGTTGGGTTTTCTAAATTAGTATCAAAAAAAGAAGTATCTGAATATGCTAAAATAGGTTTGGTTGAATCGTCAGCAGAAACAATAACAAAACCACCTTTTTTAAAGCTTATGATGTAGTAAACAACACGCTCATTATGATGAATTTCTTTTATTGATAAAACTTCTTTTTGATTCGTTTTTGCACTTCTTTGTAATTTATTGCTTAGCCATTTATTAGCGACAGAAATAGCCGTTTTTTTATTAATTGGGTCGGCAAATGTACTCTTGAAGCAAAAGAGCAAAATCATAGTTAGTAAAGTAATTTTTTTAATCATTTTTTAATTATTTATTACGTTAATATTTTTAAAAATTCAAAATTAAGTAACGTACTATAACCACACAATACCCAATAACCCTATCTATAAATAGGGTTAACCCTATTTTCTTTAACATTTGGTTTGTTGTAAAAAAGTAACTACTTGTTAGTTATTGTGTTGTGAAAATGTATAGTTTTAAAAGTTATTATTTTTGAGTGAAAAAATAATATTGTTTTTTTAAGTGATTATGTTTAGATGTTTACTTTTTGGTGTGGAGTTTGTTTTGAATTGTTTATTCTTGGCCTTTTTTGTTGTTTTTTTATTAAAATCAGGGCTTGTTTTTATGAATTTTGTAATATGTAAATAAAATAGGGATTCTTTATTTTGTTTATTTTTGTTCTAAAAATAAAAATTCTCATGAAAAATATAATTCTTTATTTCCTTATTGTACAATCCTTTGTTATTATTGGTCAAAACCAAGGAGCTATTTCTGGTAAAATAATTGATGCACAAACAAGAGAAGTTATTCCATATGTAAATGTATTGATATATGGTACTTTAATAGGTGGAGCTTCTGATGAGAAAGGAGAATTCGAAGTATCTAATATTCCATTAGGATATAATAAACTACAAGTATCATTCATAGGTTATAAAACTTTAATTTCTGATGAGTATTTAGTTACAAATGATAATTCTCCGTATGTAATAATAGAGTTAAAAGAAGATGAAACAAGTTTAATTGAAGTAGAGATTAAGGCAAGTTTATTTAAAGAGTCATTAGAGAGCCCTTTGTCCTTACAATCATTAGGAGTTGCTGAAATAGAAAGGAATCCAGGAGGTAATAGAGATGTTTTAAAAGTAATTCAATCGTTTCCAGGAGTAGCGTCAAATCCAGGGTTTAGAAATGACATTATAATTAGAGGAGGAGCAACATCTGAAAATAAATTTTATTTAGATGGAATTGAGGTTCCAGTAATTAACCACTTTCAGACTCAAGGAGCAACAGGTGGTCCTGTGGGAATTATGAATGCAGATTTAATAAGAAAAGTAGATTTTTATTCGAGTGCTTTTCCTGCCAATAGAGGTAATACATTAAGTTCTGTAATAGAGTTTACTCAAAAGAAAGGGAATCCAACAGTTTTAAATACAAGAGCTACTTTGGGAACTTCTGATGCAGGAATAACTTTAGATGGTCCTATTGGTGATAATACTACGTTTATGTTTTCTGCACGTCAATCGTATCTTCAGTTATTATTCAAGTTAATAAAATTACCTTTTTTACCAACTTATAACGATTTTCAATTAAATGTAAAATCTCAATTATCTAAAAATAGCGAGCTATCAATAATAGGATTAGGAGCAATTGATAATTTTAAATTAAATGAATCTGTTAATGATGGTGAAACTGATGAAGAAACATTAAAAAGAAATAAGATCGTTTTAAATACAGTTCCAGTAAATAGCCAGTGGAATTATACCGTAGGAGCAAGTTATAAGTATTTTGGAGAAGATGCTACTCATTTGTTTGTTTTAAGTAGAAATGAGCTTAAAAATAAAGCTTTAAAGTATACTAATAATGATGAAGAAAAACCTAAGTTATTAGATTATAATTCTAAAGAAATAGAAACAAAATTTAGATATGAAAGTAATTTTAATCTAACAAATGGGTATAAATTTAATTTAGGAACCAATATTGAAAAAGCAACATACTTAAATAATACTTTTAGAATAGTAGCTAATACTCAAGGAGTATTTGAAGATGTTTTTAATTCGAATATTGACTTTTTTAAATATGGGCTTTTTGGACAAATCTCAAAAGAATACTTTAATAATAAATTAGGGCTTTCTTTTGGTTTTAGGTTAGATGGAGTTGATTATAATAATGAAATGGAAAACCTATTAAATCAGTTCTCCCCAAGACTTTCTTTAAGTTATAAGTTGAGCGATAAATTATCTTTAAATTCATCTATAGGGCGTTATTATCAATTACCGTCTTATACAGTATTAGGGTTTAAAAATAATGCAGGTGAATTTGTAAATAAAAAGGGGTTAAAATATATACAATCAAATCACTTTGTAAGTGGATTATCTTTTAAACCAAATACAAGTTCTAAGGTAACTTTCGAAGGTTTTTATAAAACTTACAGAGATTATCCGTTTTCGATAAGAAATCAAATAAGTTTAGCCAATTTGGGAGCTGATTTTGGTGTAGTAGGAAATGAAGAAGTAGTGTCTAATTCAAAAGGAAGAGCATATGGTTTTGAGTTACTTGCTCAGAAAAAATCATATAATGGTTTATATGGTATAGCATCTTATACTTTTGTTAGAAGTGAATTTAAAAATGCAGTAGGTAATTATATTCCTTCTACTTGGGATAATAGACACCTTATTACAATAACAGCAGGTAAAAAGTTAAAAAAGAACTGGGAAGTTGGATCTAAGTTTAGATTAGTAGGAGGTAGACCTTTTACGCCATATGATAGAGATGCATCATCACTAAAATCTAATTATGATATTTCTAATAGTGGAATTTTAGATTATGCAAATTTAAACGGAGAGCGATTAGCTACTTATACACAATTGGATGTTAGAGTAGATAAAACATGGTTCTTAAAAAAAGCAGCAATAAACCTATATTTAGATATTCAAAATATATATGCAAGTAGTTCAAAACAAAGAGCATTTTTATTACCAATAGAAGATGAAAATGGAAGAGTGTCTGACCCTAGTGATAATTCAAGATACCTTTTAGAGGATGTTGAAAGTAGTTTGGGAAGAGCTTTACCAAGAATAGGAGTGATTGTAGATTTTTAGTCTTAGTTGTATTTATAAAATGTAATAAGAATATAAAATTACCTAATTATAACTCATTGTAATCAAGAATTTATTTAAAAACGGTTTTTTATTTTTTAAACTGTAAATTGCTCCATAAATATAAATAATCATATGAAAAAATTGTTGATAGGAGCCGTTTTTAGTTTTTTGAGTATTGTTTCTGTAACTGCTCAAAAATATCAGTTTAAAACAATAAAAGATATTGAAGCATCACAAGTTAAAAGTCAAGGAAGAACAGGTACTTGTTGGAGTTTTTCTACAACCTCTTTTTTAGAATCTGAAATTATTCGTTTAATAGGTAAGAATATAGATTTATCAGAAATGTATACAGTTCGTAATACTTATTCAGATAAAGCTTCTAATTACTTATATCGCCAAGGAAAATCTCAGTTTAGTGAAGGTGGTTTAGGTCATGATGTAATTAATTCGGTAGCCAAATATGGTTTGGTTCCTGAGCAAGTTTTTACAGGGTTAGATGTAGGAATGGATAAGCATAATCATGCTGAGGTAGTTGCAGTTTTAAAAGCAATGTTAAATGCATATATAAAAAATCCGGCAAAACAATTGAGCCCTAAATGGAAAAAAGCAACAGAAAGTGTTTTAGATGTTTATTTAGGAAAAAATAAAACTGAATTTGAGTTTGAAGGAAAAAAATATACTCCAAAAACCTTTGCAGAATATGTAAAAATTGATCCATCAAACTATATTACATTAACATCTTTTAATCATGCTAAAATGTATGATGAATTTGTTTTGAATATTCCTGATAACTTTTCAAACGGAATGTTTTATAATGTTTCTTTAGATGAATTAGTTGCTGTAACAAAAGATGCAGTAAATAAAGGATACACAATTGAGTTAGATTGCGATGTTTCAGAAAAAACTTTCTCATCAAAAAACGGGATAGCATTTATACCTGTAATTAGTTCTGATAGTAAAAAAGGATTAACTGAAATTATAAAAGAGAAGAACATTACCTCGAGTTACCGTCAATCAGAATTTGAAAATTTTAATACAACAGACGATCATTTAATGCATATTGTTGGTTTAATTGAAGATCAAAAAGGAAATACTTATTTTAAGGTTAAAAACTCTTGGGGTAAAAACCAAGGTAATAAAGGATATGTGTATATGTCGATTCCTTATTTTAAGTTAAAAACAATATCTGTTTTATTACATAAAGATGCAGTTTCAAAAAAGATAAAACAAAAATTAAAAATTAATTAAGTAAGATAAAATGTAATAAAACACAAAGCTCTAAGAAATATCTTAGAGCTTTGTGTTTTTATAGAGTAATCAAGGAATTTTGTATCTTTCCGCAGTTAAAAAAATAATTCATATGGAAGAAAAAATAAATCAAGATGAAAATGTAGAACAATCAAAACAAGCTGTACAAGAAGATGCGAAAGGGCTTTGGAAGAGTTCTAAAAAATTTCTTGTTGAATTATTAGATTTTCGAGATGATACAGATCAAGAAGCTACGATTGAAGCGATAAAAAGCGATATTCCATTTAAAGGAGCAACTGCTTGGATTTTAATCTGTTCGATATTTGTTGCATCTATAGGTTTAAATGCAAACTCTACTGCTGTTGTAATTGGAGCCATGTTGATATCTCCATTAATGGGACCAATTTTAGGAATAGGAATGTCGATAGCAATTAATGATATTGATACCTTAAAAAAATCAATGATAAACTTATCAACTATGATAGTGTTAAGTTTATTAACAGCTTTTTTATTTTTCTTCTTATTTCCATTAAAGGAAGAAACATCAGAATTATTAGGAAGAGTAAAACCGGATATTCGTGATGTTTTAATTGCTTTTTTTGGTGGTTTAGCATTAATTATAGCAAGAACAAAAAAAGGAACAATAGCATCAGTAATATTTGGTGTAGCAATTGCAACCGCATTAATGCCACCTCTATGTACAGCAGGTTACGGATTAGCGATAGGAAATTTTGATTACTTTTTAGGTGCAATGTATTTGTTTATTATAAATACAATATTTATTGCTTTAGCAACTTTTGTAGTTTTAAAATTACTAGGTTTTACAATGATTCGTTATGTGAATTCTGAAAAAAGAAAAAGAACAGCTCGTTTGGCTTCTTTTGTTGCGGTTTTAGTAATGATTCCGGCTGTTTTCACCTTTGTTAATGTTTATAAAGAAAGTGTTGTTAATTCGAGTTATAAGAAGTTTTTAAAAGATAAAGTTCAGGCTAATAAAGATTTGTGGTTACAACGTGAGAATTTAGACAGAGAGACCAGTAAAGTTAGCTTATTTTTTAATGGAGATGTAACGGATGCTACCGAAACTTTTTTGCGAAATGAATTAAAGACATATCCAAAGTTAGATACATATACTTTGATAATCAATGAAAATAAAGCTAGAAGTGTTGATAGGGTAGTAGATGCTTATGATAGAGCTATTGAAGATTTAAACCAAAAAGATAATGTAATAAAAGGTTTACACAAAGAAATTGAAGACCTAAAAAATACGATAACCACATTAAACCAAAGAGTTGAGAAAGATGCTTTAAATAGAGATAAAAATACCATTCCTTTTAGTTCAATAATCAAAGAAGCCAAAATTAGATATAATGGTATTACATCTATAGGTTACTCTAAAGTTTTACTGTCAAAAGATTTTATTAAAATAGATACAGTACCAGAAGTATTTATTTCATGGAATAAAAAAATGCCAGATTCAATTATTTCAGTAAAAGAAAAGGAATTAAAAAAATGGATGCAGAAAGAATTAAATTTAGATACTTTATTAGTTAAGAAACAATAACCTTTAAGTAAATTTTAATTTATTATAAAAGCAATCTTTAAATTAAGGTTGCTTTTTTTGTTTTGTATTAATAATAGGTAAGATTATTATTAAACGTTTATGTAAAATATCTAAACTGGAGTTGCTACATTAGCATGGACAGTCAGTTAAGCTTAAAAGTTATAAT
>CAZCHR010000013.1:0-25611 GCA_964498665.1 uncultured Tenacibaculum sp.
CTTGGTATGAATATAAACAACAACTATTCAATATGCTAATTAGAACTTAGCCTTTCTAACAAAAGTATATCTTTATACTGTTACAATTTATGACTTAAATCATAATGATACCGGAAGAACTTTTACTTAAATTTAACGCTCAATATAAAAATTTTGAAAAAGGAGAAATTATTTTCTCCGAACATCAAATAGCACATAATTACTATCAGGTTACTGAAGGTGTTATAAAAATGAACAACTTTAATGATGATGGTAAAGAATTTATTCAAGGAGTATTTTACAAAAATCAAAGCTTTGGAGAACCTCCGTTATTTATTGATGTAAAATATCCTGCAAATGCTGAAACCATTACTAATAGTAAAGTTTTAATAATTAGTAAACATCAATTATTTAAATTATTACAAGAAAATCCTGAAATACATTTAAAAATAACGCAAAGTTTAGCTAAACGATTATACTATAAAGCCATTATAGCTTCTGAAATATCAAGTCAAGAGCCGTCACATAGAGTGCTACGTTTTATTGATTATTTAAAAAATGATGTTTACAAAACAACTGGTAATTTTACCTTTAAAATTGATTATACGCGACAACAAATTGCAGACACTTTAGGCTTGCGAGTAGAAACTGTTATTAGAGTTATTAAATCTTTAGAAAAGAAAGGAGAGCTTAAAATCTTAAAACGAAAAGTTTATCGTTAAAATTTCATGAATAATATCGGTAAACTAAACTAAGTATTTTCTATTTTTGCGCCTTACAACACAACGACAAAAAATGAACTTAACACAATTAAATGCCATCTCTCCTATTGATGGAAGATATCGTAACAAAGTAGCTGATTTAGCTAATTATTTTTCTGAAGAAGCTTTAATTAAATATAGAGTAAAGGTAGAAATTGAATATTTTATCGCTTTATGTGAAATACCATTACCACAATTAGCTGATTTTAATAAAGATTTATATACTGATTTACGTAAAATTTACGAAGATTTTTCAGCTGATGATGCTCAGAAAATTAAAGATATCGAAAGCGTTACAAATCATGATGTTAAAGCTGTTGAATACTTTATTAAAGAAAAATTTGATAAGCTAAGTTTGAATAAGTATAAGGAGTTTATACACTTCGGATTAACTTCTCAAGATATTAATAATACTGCCATTCCATTATCTATCAAAGATGCTATGGACGAAGTATATTACCCTACTTTAGATACTTTAGTTAGCAAATTAGCTGACTTATCAGAAGAATGGGAAAACATACCTATGTTAGCACGTACACACGGGCAACCAGCTTCTCCTACTCGATTAGGAAAAGAGTTTTTTGTTTTTGTAGAGCGAATTAACAATCAAGCAATACATATACAACATACACCACACGCTGCAAAATTTGGTGGAGCAACTGGTAATTTTAATGCACATAAAGTTGCATACCCAAGTATTGATTGGAAAAACTTCGGAACTCATTTTGTAGAAGATATTTTAGGGTTACATCATTCGTTTCCTACAACACAAATTGAGCACTACGATCATATGGCAGCTTTATATGACGGTTTAAAACGTGTAAATACTATTTTAATTGATTTAGATCGTGATGTTTGGACCTATGTATCTAACGACTACTTTAAACAAAAAATTAAAAAAGGTGAAGTAGGTTCTTCTGCAATGCCACACAAAGTAAATCCTATTGATTTTGAAAACTCAGAAGGAAACCTAGGTATTGCAAACGCAATTTTTGAGCATTTATCTGCAAAATTACCTGTTTCTCGTTTACAACGTGATTTAACAGATAGTACTGTTTTACGTAATGTAGGTGTACCTTTTGGGCATACTTTAATCGGTTTTGCTTCTACTTTAAAAGGATTGAATAAATTATTGTTAAACGAAGATAAATTTGCTGAAGATTTAGAAAATAACTGGGCTGTAGTTGCCGAAGCTATTCAAACTATTTTACGTCGTGAAGCATATCCTAATCCGTATGAAGCCTTAAAAGGATTAACACGTACAAACGAAAAAATAACTCAGCAATCTATTGCTAATTTTATTGATACTTTAGAAGTTTCTGAAGCAATTAAAAATGAATTAAAGGTAATTACACCATCAAACTATACAGGTATTTAATGAAATATTTTTACGCTTTTTTAGTCTTATTTTTATTTTTTTCATGTACTCCTGAAAAAAAAGGAGATCCGTTACGTTTTAAATACGGTACTTTTGAAATTCCTGCTGGCAAAAACTTTGTAAAGGAAACTATTATTAGAAAAGATAGTATTCAAATAAGTAAGTATGGTAATAAAACAGATACGCTTTACATTAAATGGAAAAATAATTTTGCTTACAGCTTAAAAAAGAAAAATCCTAAAACAAAATTAGATAAAGACCCAATATTTATACAAATTACAAAAGTAACCGATACTTCATATAATTTTACAGCAAGAATTGGTTTTTCAAATTTTAAACAAAAAGGGACTATATATAAAGTAAAATAACTTTATTGTACTTTAATTTATAGTTGTAATTATATCTTTAAGAAATAATTAATAACTAAAAGAATAAACACCTAGTAGTTTTTACTGTCAGGTATTTATTTTTATATACCTTTGCAGCCTTAAATCATGTTTACCTTAAAAAAACATATAGCCCTTATACTTATTTTTTCGTTGTTAACTCCAACGATAATAAGAGCTTCACACGAGTTTTTTGAAGATCATGAGCACATTACTTGTACTTCGAAAACAGACCAACATCTACATGAATCAGAAAATGATTGTGGTGATTTACATTTACAATTAAAAGTTTATCATTTTAATTTAGGCAATAATTATGAATTACTTGCTAAAGAAAATTATGTAAAAAAATCTGTTAAAAAGTCACAAGAAGTAAAATCTTTATTCTATTCATTTAAATCTTCACGTGGTCCACCTAGTTTATAATTAAGTAAAATTATTATTTATTATACAATTATAAACTCAAATGAAATCAAAAAATATTGTTTTTGCTTGTATACTTTTGTTGTTATCATCAATTGTAACTGGTCAAAACTGTAAACATACATTTTCTGGTATAGTAGAAGATTTTCATAATAAATCTCCAATAGTTGGTGCTACTGTTTTTATTAAAAATCAAAACAAATACACTACTACAAATTTAGAAGGGAAATTTTCTTTACCAAATGTATGTTCAGGTAAAGTTATTGTCGAAATATCTCATATTTCTTGTGAACCTCAAACTATTGAATTAAACATTGTAAAAAGTGTTTATAAAATTATTGATTTAGAACATCACGAAGAAGAGCTAAATGAAGTTAATATTAAGGGAGCTATTGGTTTAAAAACTAAAACTGCTCAAGAAACATTAATTAAAACACAAACTTTAGAAAAGTTTAGTGATGCTTCTTTAGGTGATGCTTTAAAGAATATTACAGGTGTTTCATCTATAAATACTGGTAACAGTATTGTTAAACCTGTAATTAATGGTTTACACAGTAGTAGAGTTCTTGTTTCTTTTAATAATGTAAAGCTTCAAGACCAAGAATGGGGAATTGAACACGCACCTAATGTAGATATTAATGCTGCTGAATCTATTTCAGTTATAAAAGGAGCAAATGCATTACAATATGGTGGAGATGCTATTGGCGGTGTTGTTATTATAAACCCTACTAAAAGTATTATAGATAAAGATACTTTATATGGAAAAAATATATTTTCACAACAAACCAATGGTCGTTTATTTTCAGTAACTACTAGTTTAAATAAAAGTTATAAAAACGGGTGGTTTCTTAATGGTCAAGCTTCATTTAAAAGAGCTGGAGATTTTGAAGCTGCAAATTATAATTTATCAAATACAGGAATCAATTCAAAAGCTTTTACTTTTAATACAGGTAAGAAGCAATTTGAAAATGGCTTTGAACTATTTTACAGCTATTTAAGTAATAAAATAGGTATTTTAGCAGCTTCTCATTCTGGTAATGTTGCTGATTTAGTAGATGCTATTAAAAGCCCTAAACCTTTAAGAATTAATGATTTTAGTTACGTTATTAATAATCCTAAGCAAAATGTAACACATCATTTATTAAAGACATCATATTACAAAAGGTTTAAAGGCTTTGGTAAATTATCATTACAATATGATTTTCAATTAAATAATAGATTAGAATTTGATAAACGTAGAGGTTCTTTTAAAAATTTACAAGCTGTTGATTTAGATCTAACAACTCATAATTTTAAAGCGGACTTTAACCTTGATGCAGATCCTAATCATATTTATAAGTTTGGATTTAGTGGATTATATCAAAATAATTTTCCTGATCCTGCTACTCAAGTTAGACGATTAATACCTGATTACAATAAATTTAGTTTTGGTACTTATGCCATTGCTGAATTTAAATTTGAGAACTTAATTGTATCTGGTGGTGTAAGATATGACTTAGAGCATATTAACGCTAAAAAGTTTTATCTACAAAGTAGATGGAATGATTTAAATTATCAGAACGATTTCAACGATATTGTTATAAACCCTAGCGCAACAGCTTCACAACTTTTAACAAATCCGAAGTTTACTTATCATAATATTTCTACATCATTAGGTGCAACATACAACCTTGATGCTAAGAACTCATTGATGGTTAATTACGGTTTAGCTAATAGAGCTCCAAATCCATCTGAATTGTTTAGTGATGGTTTACATCATTCTGCAGCAAGAATAGAAATAGGAGATTTACGTATGCAAACTGAAACATCTAATAGGTTTTCAGCTTCGTATAGCTACAATAGCGATAAGTTAAATGTTGTTGTTGAAGGATTTTATAATCATATTAAAGATTTTATTTATATAGAACCAACTGGAGAAGAAAAAACCAATAGAGGTGTTTTCCCCGTATGGAGCTATAAACAAGTTAATGCACAACTATTTGGAGTTGATACTAACATATCATATCAACCAACAAATAATTTTGTATTAACTAACAAGAGTTCGCTTTTAAAAGGTAGAGATTTATCTGGTAATAGACCTTTAATAGATATACCTCCTTTTAAAACAGTAACTTCTCTAGTTTTCAAAAAAGAAAACTGGAAAAATTTTCACGCTTCAATAGAAAGCGAGTTCAATGCTAAACAAAATGAGTATCCAGACAATAATTTCGAGGCATATTTGCCTTTATACGACAGTTTTGTACTTGTAGATATTAGCACTCCTCCATCAGCATATCATTTATTAAATTTTTCTACAGGGTTTGATTTTAATATGTCTAAAACAAAATTTAATTTGAATTTTTCGATAGATAATGTTTTAAATAAAAGCTATAGAACTTACTTAGATAGGTTAAGATATTTTGCTGATGATTTGGGTAGAAATTTTAAAATTCAATTAAAAATTAATTATTAAAAAAACAAAAAAATGAAACACATTAAATTATTAGCCGTATTATTTATTTCTGCATTCACAATCACTTCTTGTTCTGATGATGATCCTGAAGTAATTAATGAGCCAGAAGTTATTACTACAATGAAAGTTGAATTAACACCAAATGGTGGTGGAGATAAAGTAACTTTATTAAGTAAAGATGCTGATGGTACTGGTTCAGCTGCTCCTGTTGTTACAGGTGGTACTTTAGTTGCTAACAAAACTTACTCAGCTGTAATTACATTATTAAATGAATTAGAGAGTCCTGCTGAAAACATTACAGAAGAAGTTGCTGAAGAAGCAGATGAGCACCAATTTTTTTACAAAGCAAATAGTATAACAAGTACATTTACTTATGCTGGAACTAACGATTCAAACGGAAATCCTGTTGGAATTAATTTTACAGTAGCTACTGGAGCAGCAGGAACTGGAACTTATGTTATTACATTAAAACATGAACCAAATAAAAGTGCTGCAGGGGTTAAAGATGGAGATATTACAAATTCTGGAGGAGAAACAGATATTCAAGTTCGTTTCCCTATTACTATTCAGTAATTATTAAAAAATAACCAATAAGAAACTCCCCAAATTGGGGAGTTTTCTTTTTATATAAACCAACTTTAACTTAATAAAGTTTTAATGCTTTTCTTTTTTTAGCAATTCAGGAAACTTTTTCTTAAAACGATTTAACCTAGGAATCGATACGTTTCTTACATAAGGGTTATTAGGATGTAAACGCTCATAATTTTGATGATAATCTTCTGCAGGATAAAACTTTGTTAACTTAGTTACTTCAGTTGCTATTTTTCCTTTATAAACTTCTTTATTTAACTTCTTAATAGTTAAATCTATAATTTGCTTTTCAATATTGTTTGTATAAAATGCGATAGATCTATATTGACTTCCATAATCAGGATCCTGCCCGTTTTTAGTTATAGGATTATGCGATCCGTAATAAACATCTACCAATGTTTGAAAGCTCACTTTTTTTGGATTGTAATAAACCGCCACCGTTTCAGAGTGCCCGGTTCTACCAGTTCCTATTTTTTGATAAGTTGGATTTTTAGTATGTCCGCCTGCATAACCAGAAACAGCTTCCTCTACTCCTCTAACACTTTCAAAAATAGCTTCAACACACCAAAAACATCCACTTGCAAAATAAGCTACTTTCAAATATTTTTTTTGACCAACATCAATAGTCTTTTCTATATCTTTATTGTTATTATTTACTTTTACAAATGAAAAGGTTAACAAAGTAATTGTTATTAAAATAACAGATCGTAATACTCTCATATATTATATATTTTTTTTATGTTGGTCGTACTAAAAACTATGTACATACAATTGTTTACAACTTTAATCTTTCCTTAAGAAATTTGTTTGCGTGTTGCAATTCGGTTTTCTATTTTTGTTCATGTAAACTACAATAATTAATGGAGCATTTTATAGTATCAGCACGTAAATATCGTCCTCAAAATTTTGAGGATGTTGTTGGACAGCAAGCCATCACCAATACGTTAGAAAATGCTATAAAAAACAACCATTTAGCACAAGCTTTATTATTTACAGGACCTCGTGGAGTTGGTAAAACTTCTTGTGCTCGTATTTTAGCAAAGAGAATAAATCAAGAAGACGCTACAAATGCTGACGAAGATTTTGCTTTTAATATTTTTGAGTTAGATGCAGCTTCAAATAACTCGGTTGATGATATTCGTAATTTAACTGATCAGGTTCGTATTCCACCTCAAACTGGCAAATACAAAGTTTATATTATTGATGAGGTTCATATGCTTTCGCAAGCAGCTTTTAATGCTTTTTTAAAGACTTTAGAAGAACCACCAGCGCATGCAATTTTTATTTTAGCAACTACCGAGAAACATAAAATTATTCCAACAATTTTATCTCGTTGTCAGATTTTTGATTTTAAACGAATTAGTGTTTTAGATGCTAAAAACTATTTAAAATCTATTGCTGAAAAAGAACAAATTACTGCTGATGATGACGCATTACACATTATAGCTCAAAAAGCAGATGGAGCAATGCGTGATGCTTTATCAATCTTTGATAGAGTGGTTAGTTTTTCTGGTAATAATTTAACTCGTGAAGCGGTTACTCAAAATCTAAATGTTTTAGATTATGATGTATATTTTAATATGACTGATTTATTGTTAGAAAACAAAATTCCAGAAGTATTAATGGCCTTTAACGATGTTTTAAGTAAAGGTTTTGAAGGACATCATTTTATTAACGGATTAGCTTCTCATTTTAGAGATTTATTAGTTGCTAAAGATGGAGCTACTGTTGCGTTATTAGAAGTTGGAGATAATACTAAAAAGAAATATTTAGAACAAGCAACTAAAGCAAACTTGCAATTTTTATTGCAAGCTATCGACAAGGCTAATGATTGCGATTTAAAATATAGAGGCAGTAAAAACCAACGATTATTGGTAGAACTTACCATAATGCAAATAGCCTCTATCTCTTTTGATGGAGCAAAAAAAAAATCTAGCAACTACATAATCCCTGCTACTTTTTTCACTTCCTTATCTCCTACTGTAAAAAAACAAGCAGTAGTTAATAAAGTTGTTGAAACACCTAAAGTCGTTCCGGTAATACCAAAACCTGCTGAAAATAAAACTTTAGTAGCTAAACCTGTATTAAAAAACATAAAGCGCCGTACTTCTGCTTTATCGTTAAAAAGTATTCATCAAAAAAAGGAAATTAAAAGTACTTTAGATGAAGAAGAAAATTATGATAATCACCCAAGAACTCTTTTTACTCAAGAGCAACTAGAGGCTTCTTGGAAAAAATACTTTTTTAAACTTCAAGAAGAAGGAGAGAAAAGTATCGCTGCTGTTATTGCATCTAACACTCCTCTTTTAGGAGCTAATTTTCAAATACAATTTTCACTTCCTAGTGATTTTATGAAAGCTCAGTTAGAGAAAGGAAAACCAAAATTAATGCGTTATTTACGAGAACAATTTAACAACTACGGTCTTCAAATTAATTTAGTTGTAAACGAAACAGTAGAAAAGAAATTTGCTTATACTCCTAATGAAAAATATGAAAAACTAAAGGAGAAAAATCCTTTAATTGAAAAACTTAAAAATACTTTTGGTCTAGATCTTTAATTAATAGATAAGGTATAATTTATATATATATTTTTCTTAAAAGTTTATTTTATTTCCTAGATATATAATAGTGTCATTAACTTTAAAAGAAGTTGTATCAACTTCTGTAATTACTTTAATAATAGTATCATTTTTTAAAAATAAAGGAATTGACTTCAGTTCTTGATTTATTACTTTTAATTTTTCTTTAAAATCTTCTGATGATTCTACTTTAATCTCGTTTACAGTAGGATAATTTCTTGCTATTTCATTTAAATTAATATAATCATCATTAGAAGCAAATAAGGTATCATCATTTTCAGAAGCTTTATCTTTTACTTCATTTAAAGTTGCAAGTCTATAAGTTCCTTTTTCTCCGTAAATCCCTGAAAATTGATTAATCGCATATTTATTTACTTCATCACTCCCTGTCATTGCTATTAAATAACCTACATCATTTAATTCAACATTATTATCTAAAGAATCATTATAAATATCAATATCAAAAGCCTCTATACCATTATTTCTTGCTTCTTCAATATAACTTTTATTCTGATCTAATAAAACAACTCTTCTTCCATTATTAATTAAGTATTTTGCAATAACCCTTGCAGCATCTGATGCTCCAATAAAAACTATAGCTTCAGAGCTTTTTAAAAATACACCTATTAATTTAGCAAACATTCTAGCTGTTGTAGCATTTAACAATACTGTACCTAATACAATCATAAATACCAAAGGAGTAATATATTCTGCACCTTCTACCCCTTGCTTCATCAATTTTGAACCAAATAATGAAGCAATACCTGCTGCCACAATACCTCTAGGACCAACCCAACTAATAAAAAGTTTTTCATTTAATTTTAAACTAGAATTATGAGTGCTTAAAAACACCGAAAGAGGCCTTATTACTAAAATTACTATCGCAAAAAGAATTAAAGAGTTCCAATTAAAAATTAACATTAATTCACTGATATTCATATTAGCTGACAGTAAAATAAATAGAATAGAAATTAGTAGAACAGATAAAGATTCTTTAAAATATAATAGCTCATCAAGGTTTTTTAAATTACTATTAGCCATAACCATTCCCATAACTACTACAGATAACAGCCCTGATTCGTGAGCAAATAAATCTGATAAAACAAAGACAAATAATACTATTGAAAGTGACACAACATTTAATAAATAATGAGGCACTAATTTTTTATTGATTATAAAGATTAATCCATGAGCAAATGTAAACCCAAAAGTAAACCCGAATAATAAAATTTTTCCGAATTCAATTAATGCTGTTTTGGTAAAACCGCTACCTCCACCAACACTAATAAATTCAAAAACTAATACCGCTACTAATGCTCCTATAGGATCTATTAAAATTCCTTCCCACTTTAAAACAGCAGACACGTCTTTTTTTAATGGTATATTTCTTAAAATTGGAGAAATTACTGTAGGACCTGTTACAATAATTAACCCTGAAAAAAGCATTGATATTTCCCATCCTAAACCTAATAAATAATGAGCTACAATAGCTGATACTGCAAAAGTTACAGCTGCACCAACAGTTATCAACTTAGTAATTACAGGACCTACATTAGCTATTTCGCTTTTTCTTAAAGTTAAACTTCCTTCAAATAAAATAATACTAATAGCTAAAGAAACAAAATAAAATAGTCCATCTCCTGGAAATAACCCTTTTTTACCATTCCATATAGGTTCAATCCATTTATTACCATCAGAGCTTAAAAACTCCGCTGCAATTGGCCCTACAAATAACCCTATCAAAATCAAAGGTAAAATTGCTGGAATTTTAAATTTCCAAGCAACCCATTGAGCTAAAATTCCTAAAATAATTATACCTGCTAATTCTAACATAGTTATTTTTTTATATGAAAAAGTATATTTCTGTGGATAAGAATAAAATTCTATCTTCGAGAGCTTAAAAATAAACAATATTTTGATTAAAAAAATTTTAATTGGTATTGCTTTTTCTCCTAATTTAAAAGCTAATTTATTTGAAGCTTTACGTTTAGGAAATATGTTAAAAGCTCAGGTTGTTGGAGAAAAAACAGAAGCGAAGAATAAAGAACTAAAACAATTATTAAATAGAATGCCCTGAAGAGGAACATTCTTTTAAAATAATATGACAAAACGGAAACCCTGTTGATGTTATATTAGAAACTTCTAAAAATGAAAATGTAGATTTGCTTGTTTTAGGTGCTTTACAAAAAGAAAATTTATATAAATATTATGTAGGTTCTATTACTCGTAAATTAACTAGAAAAACTTCTTGCTCTGTTTTACTTTTAATTAAACCTTCTACCGAAAGAGTTCCATGTAAACATATTGTTGTAAATGGGTTACATGATAATGAAACAGAAAAAACTATAAAAGCTGCCTTTAACATTTCTAAACAATTAGATTGTAAACGTGTTACTAATGTTGAAGAAATTAGTCAAACTGAACTAAATATAAAAGTAAACGATGATAAAACCTTACATGAAACTACTGTTGCAAAAGAACGTTTGGTTGCAAGAGAAGATTTACGTATCAATAATATTTTACAAAAAATAGATACTAAAGATATTATCATAAAAACCCAAAGTATTTTTGGTCGTAGAGGTTATTCTATTGGTCATTATGCTAAAATTAAAAGAGCTGATTTATTAGTAATGAATGCTCCTAAAAAATCAGGAATTATCGATCGTATTTTTCCACATGATTTAGAATATATTTTATCTGAATTACCAACTGATGTTTTAATTGTTAAATAAATGAAGAAAAAAATTAATATTAAAACATTTTTAGGTGAGTTACCTCAAAATATTTTTGCAGGATTTGTTGTATCATTAATTGCTCTTCCCTTAGGCTTTGGTTTAGCTTTAGCTTCAGGTGCACCTCCTATTTCTGGAGTTATAGCAGCTATTGTAGGAGGCGTTGTTGTAGCTATTTTAGGTGGATCTAATGTTACTATTACAGGACCTGGTAACGGATTAGTTGTTGTTGTTTTAGCTGCAATAACGACACTTGGCGCTGGAGATATGCATCAAGGGTATTTATACACACTTGCCGCCATTATAATATCTGGTATTATTATGGTTATACTAGGGTTTCTTAGAATGGGATCGTTAGGAGATTTTTTCCCTTCTTCAGCTATACAAGGTATGTTAGCAGCCATTGGTATTGGTATTTTTGCAAAACAAATTCATGTAATGTTTGGTAATATTAATGCCAAAGGAAGTATTATTGATTTATTAATACAAGTTCCTCAAGGTATTATTGATTTAGTAGAAACAAATGACACCAGTGTTTTTTATGCTGGTATTGTTGGAATTGTTAGTTTATTAATCATGGTTTTTTATAGTAAAATAAGAAATAAATACTTTCAATTAATACCAGCTCCAATGTGGATTGTTGTATTAAGTGTTGGTATGTATTATTACTATGAAATGTTTTCAACATCTGAGTATCCGATTGATAAAAGTTTATTAATTAGCTTACCTAATGATGTATTATCGAACTTTGCTTTCCCTGATTTTAGTAAAGTTTATCAATGGGATTTTATTAATGCTGTAATTGCTATTACTTTAATAGCTAGTATTGAAAGTTTATTAAGTATTAAAGCTGTAGATAAATTAGATCCTTTAAAAAGACGATCTAATGTAAATAAAGATATTCGTGCTTTAGGGTTAGCAACCGTTATAAGTGGTTTATTAGGCGGATTAAATGTTGTAACCGTAATTGCTCGTAGCTCGGTTAATGTAAATCAAAAAGGTAGTAATCGTTCTGCTAACTTTTTTCATGCTGCTTTTTTAGTTGCTTTTATTTTAATCTTTGCTTCAGAATTACGTAAAATACCTTTACCTGCTCTAGCTGCAATTTTAGTATTTACTGGTTATAGATTAGCTTCTCCCGAAAATATTATAAAAGTATTTAAAATTGGAAAAGAACAATTAATTATCTTCTTAGTTACGTTATTAACAACCATAGCTACTAGTTTAATTACCGGAATTTTAGCGGGTATATTTATCACTTTTATAATTCATGTTATTATTAATAAAAGCTTTAAACTTTTTGGACGAAACATTTTAAAACCAAATGTTTTAATGTTTAAAGAAGATGGTAAATACTATGTATCGGTTAAAAACTTTTCTAGCTTTTTAAATTACACAAAATTAAAAGCAAAATTAGATCAAATCCCTGAAGACGAAGATGCAATTATCGATTTTTCTTTATGTGATTTTATTGATCATTCAGTTATGGAAAATTTAAATAATTATGCAGAAGGTTTTAAACGAAAAGGTGGTCATTTTGAAGTAATTGGTATAGATGGTTATAAAACAGGTAGCGAACACCCATTTGCTCTTCGTAAAAACATTCCTATTCAAATAGAAGGAAAAAAAGCTCAAAACAACTTAACAAAAAGACAAAAATCGATACAAATTATTAGTAATGATTTAGGTTGGAATTACGATAATTTACCTAAAGATCCTGTTACAGAAATTCCTCATTTCGGGTATTTTAAAACACGACAAATAAATAAAGTCTCTAATATTCTTTCAAACAAAAGTGCTACAATTTTTGATGTTGAATTTTCTGAAGGAGAACTAATAGCTAAACAAGTTATAAAAGCCACAATGATGTTTATTAGTATTGATAAAAACATGCCTGAATTTACGTTAGATAAAGAAGGTATATTTGAATACATTTATCATTTTGCTGGGTTTAAAGATATAAATATTAATAATCATCCTGATTTTTCTAAACGTTTTTATCTATCCGGAAAAAATGCTACAGAAATTAAAAACTTCTTTAAAAATGAGCTCGTTTTATTTTTTGAAAGCAATAAATATTATCATATTGAAAGTAACGAAAAAGGCTTATTAATAATCGATAGAGAACGTTTAGCTGGAGTAAAAGAAATTAAATCTTTAGCCGATTTTGGTGTTCGTTTAAAAAATATTGTACTTACTGAAAAAGCAGTTACTGTATCGTAACTAATCTTCTTTTTTCATTCCCTAAATTATCAATTACAACAATGTTATAAGTTCCTTTTTTAGGACTTATAACTTGTTCGTGATATTGTTCTGTAAACCCTATATACTTATCATTCAAATACCAAAACACTTTTGCATTTGAATTAGAGTGTGTTAACTTTAACACTATTGAATTTACCTCTCCATTAATACCTTTTGTTAAAGATAACTTAGATATTTTTTTAGTTGGATACACAAAATCCATAGTATTGTTTTCTATAATTGTTTTACAATCATTTCTAAACTTTGGTAAAACACTATAATCTGTATTTTTTTGCTGATAAAAATGCGCCATTATAGGAGGCAATACAAACCATGTTTTTGATTTGATATTTGATATTGTTTCACAATTAGAATTTACTCTAAAGTTTTCTGTTGCATCAATTTTAATTAATTTATGGTACGGACACGGTTTTCCTCTAACTCCGTTTTTAGGAATTCTTTTCACTGTTGATTTACAAATTGGTAATGCTAAAAAACCACTTTTCTCACAAATATTTTCTTCGATTAAATCTTCAAACGGTTCTAAAAACCAATCAGATTTTGGTAATACATCAAAAACATTAAATAATAACGGAGCAGCACTACCGACACCTGTTAAATCGGGTCTTCCTTCTCCATCAGAATTCCCTACCCACACCCCTACTGTGTATTTTGACGTTGTTCCAATTGCCCAAGCATCCTTGTTTCCAAAACTTGTTCCTGTTTTCCATGCTATTTTTTGTGATGAATCAAAATATTTCCATGCTTGTTCAGAAAAAGGTCTGTTTACTTCAGTTAACGTATTCAAAGTAGTATAAGAAGATCCTGCATCAATAAGATTATAATTTTCTTGAATTGCGCCGAAATTTAATTTTTCTTTAAAAATATAACTTGGTTCAATAAATTCATGTTGATAATATTTATGCTTTAACTTTTCATAATTATTTACAGTACCAGCATACCCTGCAAATGTTTTACATAAATCCCATAAACTTGCTTCTGCTCCTCCTAAAATAAGTGAGAGTCCATAATAATCTGCCGATTTATTAATGTGTTTAATATTATAAGCCTGTAAATCTTCTCTAAATTTTTCGAGTCCATAAGATTGTAACATTCGCACTGCTGGTATATTTAATGATCTTGTTAAAGCTTCATTTACAGCAACTGCACCATCAAAAGATAAATCGAAATTTTTAGGAGTATATCCTGCTATTTCGGTTGGTATATCAGCAACTAACTGTGTTGGTAATAAATCACCTGATTGCAACATCTGAGCATATAAAAAAGGTTTTAACGTACTACCTGTACTCCTTGGTGCAATAACATTATTAACATCTTTTTGGTGTTGCTTATCTGTCGGGGAATTTCCTACATAACTTATAACCTTTCTAGATTCTACATCTAAAATTAATACTGCAATATTATATACTTCGTTTTGCTTTTGACGTAAATAATGTTGTTTTACTAAACTATTAACTTGTCTTTGAATATGTGCATCAATAGAACTTTGTACATATTTACCTTTATCTTTCTTTGCAACTTCTTGTACAAAATGTGGCGCTAAATTTGGCAAGTTATATGGTTTTTGGGGTAGTTCCTCTTCAACTGCTAATTCATAAGTTATTTTATCTATTATAGATTCTTCGTATAGTTTTTTAAGAAGCCTATTTCTTTTCTCTTTTAATTTTTGTTGATTTTTACCTGGATAAATTAACGATGGAGCATTAGGTAACACAGCTAAAGTTGCGGTTTCTGCCCATGATAATTGATGTGGTTGTAATCCGAAATACCTCCAAGAAGCCATTTCTAAACCAACTACGTTTCCGCCAAAAGGAGCATGAGAACTATAGAGTTTTAAAATGTTTTTTTTTGAAAATCTAAATTCTAATCGAGTTGCTAAAACCAACTCTTTTAATTTTTCAAAATAAGATCTTTTTTTGTTTTTTCGTGATAATCGAATTACTTGCTGGGTAATAGTACTTCCTCCTCTAATTACCTTTTTAGCTTTTACGTTTTCAACCAAGGCTTTTGAAATGGAAACAGGATTAAACCCAAAATGCTTATAAAAATAAGCGTCTTCAAATTGTAAAATACAAGTTTCAAACTTTTTAGGAACTGAATCTAATTCTGGAAATCTCCATTGACCATCAGCAGCAATAACAGCTCCTAATAATTCATTATTACTAGATTTAACAACAGTAGATGTTGGATTTAAAAATAAAACATCTGGTAAATAAAAATAGTAAATAGTAAATAAAAAAACAATTATAGTTATTTTAAATTTATACCGTTTTAATAAGTTTAAAACTATTTTCATCTTTAATTTATATTGTCTGAGTCGATAAATTACCTTAGTCTTTTTATTACTTTTAATTCAATAGTAACTAAAACTAGGATAATAAAAATTTCAACCAGAATGTAAACCCAACCTAAATATGTTACTTCATTAAAATAATACGATGTAACCCCTATAGATACAAAACAATATAAAATATTAGCATAAGCTATAATTTTCAAAAAAAACTTTATACTTTTTTTTAATTTCAAATAACACAAAAAATCATAAATAGAAAATACAACTGGAAATAAAGCCGAAAAATATAATGCAGGTACTGGAATACCAACTAATTTTTCTAACTTAACTAAAACTACTCCATGGAAAAATGCTGACACTAGTGCTCCTACTGCATCTATTAAAAATAACCTCTTTGGATTTGAGTTTAATTTATTTAGTTTTTCATTTAAATTCATCCTTTAATAGTTTTATTTCAGAATAATATTTAGTGCTTTATAGCTTTTTTTATGTAATCGGTTTAATTAACCAACAACTGAGTAAATTTACAGAAAAAGAATGAGATAAAAACCTCGAGAAATTATATGAATAAATAAAAATACATCAACTAAACACATCTCTAATCATACCGTTTATTATCCCAGATAATTTTTATGAACCTTTTTCCAATACCCTAACTATTTTTATCCTTGTATTTCAGCAAACTCAGATGTAATTTTATTATATGGAGTTAGCTCTATTTTTGTGGTTTCTACTATAGCTTTAGCATTACCTTTCCAATCTGTTATAATATATTGATTTCCAACTTTAGGAAGCGGTTCTTTATTTTTTTTATACCACCATAATGAAGTTGCTGTCGCTTTTTTTTATCTCTTTTACAACTAAATCAGCACACTCATTCGCATCAAATTCATTGTCAAATAAATAGAAGGAAATAGGTGTTTTTTTATTTTTATTTTCGGGATTTTTATCTAAAAAAGTATTCCATAAAACTTCAACAGACTTCTTGTTTTTTTCAACTCCCTTCATATGGGTACTATTCTCTTTATATATACAGCTAATTTAATAAGCTTGATAATATACTTATTAAAATTTTATTCTTTTCCATACTTTTTTTTAAAAATAAAACACAACAAAAGTATAAAGCTTACAGTTAAATATCAGTGATAAGTAAGCTATATTTGCAACTTACAAAATACTATGAGTTTTACTTTACTTTCGTCACCTTTACAAGGTTTTACCGATTTTCGCTTTAGAAATGCACAACACAAATATTTTGGTGGTATCGATACTTATTATGCGCCTTATATTCGGTTGAATGGTAAAATGAAAATAAAATCGAGTTACGAACGTGATTTATTACCTGAAAATAATAATACTTTAACGGTAATTCCACAAGTAATTACCAACGATGCTGATGAGTTTTTATTTGTAGCAAAATACGTACAAAGTTTAGGTTATAATGAATTGAACTGGAACTTAGGTTGCCCTTACCCAATGGTTACAAAATCTGGTATGGGTTCTGGCTTGATTTGTAATCCTGCAAGGATTGATGAAGTTTTACATAAAGCACATAACGAAACTGATATTTTAGTCTCAATGAAAATGCGAATGGGATATGAAAATAGCGAAGAAATATTACACTCCTTCCCTACTTTAGATAAATATCCGTTAAAAAGCATTGCAATTCACGCACGTATCGGTAAACAATTATATAAAGGTGGCGTTGATTTAGATGCTTTTCAGAAATGTATTGACGTTGCTAAACATCAACTATATTATAATGGTGATATTACTACTGTTGCTGGTTTTAATCCAATGAAAGAACGTTTTCCGAGTATTACACATTTTATGATTGGTCGTGGTTTAATTGCTGATCCGTTTTTACCACAGATGATTAAAGATAATACCACCGAATATCCAAAAGATAGATGGAAGATATTTAAAGAATTTCATGATGAAATTTATGAACAATATGATGCTTATTTATCAGGACCAACACCAATAAAAATGAAAATGTTAGGTTTTTGGGAGTATTTTTCTCAATCTTTTTCTGATCCGCGTAAAACCTATAAAAAAATTAAAAAAGCTACAAACCCTAAAAAATATCAAGCTGCTGTAAAGGAGATTTTGAGTAGTGAAAGGTAAATTTAAAATTTTAATTTATATTCTCTAATAATTGATTAACGTTTACCATTTAAATCATATGTTAATAAATGTTCTCCCATATTATCCCAAATTGAACATTCATATTCGGGTTTTTCATTTATAAATTCTATTACCCATTTTTTAGCTTTTTCAAATGTTTTAAAAATTTGAAAAACTTCGTTTTCATTTTCTCCTTCTATAAATATTGTCAAATCACTTTTAAAAATTTTTCCTGTCTTAAAATCTGCAATTACAACAGAGCATTCATTTTTTTCTAACTTAGGTATTTTCATAATATCAATTAAGCTTTACACAATACTAATACGAACCTTTTTATTCTTTAAACGTCTATTATTAAGGTTTTCTATTAATTGTTTTGCTTCACTTACTGGTACTGCAATAAAAGCGCAATCTTGTTTTAACTCAATTACACCAACTTGTTCTTTAGTTAAATTACCTTTTTTAAAGAATAATCCTGCGATGTCTCCTTTTGATATTTTGTCTTTTCTTCCTCCTGAAATAAATAAAGTTTCCCAGTAACGAGGTTTTATTTTTTGTTTATTAGAAATGTCGACATTCGGCGCATTTTTAATAAACTCTGGTAAACTCTCTTTCTGCCATTTTAAAATATATGCAGTTCCTTTAGCATTTACTCTTGCTGTTCTACCATTTCTATGTGTAAATTCTTCTATGCGTTGTGGTAGTTCGTAATGAATAATATAGTTCATTTCTGGAATATCAATACCTCTTGCAGCTAAATCTGTAGCCAATAAAACATGACTTGTACCATTTCTGAACTTTATTAACGAACGCTCACGATCTCTTTGTTCCATTCCTCCAGAGAAACAACTGTGTGCAATCTTATTTTTAGTTAAAAATTCACTTACTTGCTGAATACTATCTTTTAAATTACAAAAAATAATTCCTTGTTGATTCCCTATATGTTTTAACAAATCAACCAATGTTTGGTTTTTGTTTTTTATTGGAGAAATAACCGTTTTTAAGGTCAGTTTCTTAGGCTTCTTACCTGTTAAGTAATTTAATATCGTTGGTTTATCTAAACGTACAAAATCTGGCACCTCAGCTTCTTGAGTTGCTGATGTTAAAATACGTTTGTTAATGTTTGGTAATTGATTTATAATTCCTCGCATTTCATATTCGAAACCTACTTCTAACGACTTATCAAACTCATCTAAAATCAACGTTTTAATACTGTCTTTAGAAAAACGATTGTTTGCAAAATGATCTGCAATTCTACCAGGAGTACCAATTAAAATACTTGGTATGTGCTTTAACTCTGTTTTATCTTTTGCCATCGAACGTCCGCCATAAACAGCATTTACTTTTAAACCTGT
Organism: uncultured Tenacibaculum sp.; assembly: GCA_964498665.1. GTDB lineage: Bacteria > Bacteroidota > Bacteroidia > Flavobacteriales > Flavobacteriaceae > Polaribacter. The sequence continues at coordinate 19,322 of CAZCHR010000013.1, forward strand.
TCCCATTTCGCGAATTACTTGTTCTATTTGAATCGCTAATTCTCTTGATGGCACTAAAATTAATACTTGAATTTCTTTATTATCAGGTTCTATTAGTTTCAATGTTGGTAATAAAAAACCTAAAGTTTTTCCTGTTCCTGTAGGTGAAAGAATTACGGTATTTGTAGTTTCATCAATTGTTGAAATGGCTTTTTGTTGCATTTCATTTAATTCATAGATATTTAGTTTTGCTAAAATATCTTCTTGTGTTTTCACTGTCATTCCCATAATTACTCTATATCTATGAATTTTTAATTGACTGCAAAGATAGGTAGTCTTTAGAGAGGAAAGAGTAAGTATTTTATAAATAAACAAAGCTTATCAAAATTAGTAAGCTCTGTTTATTACTTGATTTTTTATAAACTACTTCACTACCTTAATCCAACTACCTTTCGTTCTAGCTATATAATCGTTATCGTACATCGCTTCTACTTGTACTCCTGGTAAATAATAGCTTCCTAAATACGATGCGTTTAATAGCACTGTAAACTTTTTTGTTTCGTATTTATTTAGGGTAAAGTAATTACTAATACTTGCATCTCGAATATCGGTGTAATCTACTTTCGATGATGTTGTACTATTTCCAAAATCGGTAAAACGAGTGTTTACAATTTCCCATCCTGATGGAATAAATTCTGTCAATGCTACATTTTCAACTTTAGCATCCGTTGAATTTCTTACAGTAACTTCTGCAATAAAATTGGTTCCTTGTAGCAAATTAGTAGGTTCAATACGATTTCCTTCTTTAGTTTTATAATTAATAAAAACTTCAAAATTCTTTTGAATTACTTTCTCCTCTCCTACTGGTAAAATTCCTTTATTATAAAGACGCACATATAAAACACCTTTATTTTTATTAGATACTTTAAATGTATTTTCTTTAGTAATATCCTCAAAATCTTCACCATACATAGCTTTTGAAATATCGATACTTTTTGAATTACCATTTAACGTATAACTTGCATTAATTCCTGATTTTTCTCCGTTTTGCAACGCATATTGACTCATAGATAACAAACTAAACGCCGTAGTTTGTGTACTCATCCATTGTTTGCTCGATAATTTATCTGCAATTTCTTTTGCTAATTTAATTGCTTTTAAATCATCATTTAACAAAGTGTATGTTTCTAAAGCCATTGCTTTATTTCTGGTTTCAGATCCGTAATTATAATAATATCTCTTTGTATAAGTGTTATTCGTTAATGTATTTAAAATAGATTTCGCGATAGATTGTTTTCCTATTAAAGCATAAGCACTTGCCAATCGTATTTTTGCCTCGTTAGAAATACCTGAGGTTTCTCTTAAACGATTCATCGATGCTAAATCAGGGCTATTTGCTAAGCTCAAAGTATATAAACGATATGATTGCGACAAAGCATTATTGTAATAATTTGAATTATTTCGCCAATTACGAGCTTGTTGTTTTTGATATCCAATCCATTTAGATTTGAATCCAATCGGTAATACATATCCTTTTTTTGAAGCTTCAATCATAAAATGACCTGCATACGATGTTCCCCAACTATTTGCTGTTCTGTTTCCTTGCCAATAAGATAAACCTCCGTTAGATATTTGAAAATCTGATAATCGTTGAATGGTTGCTTTTATATTCCTTTCGATTGATTGTTTTTTACTTGTTGATAATTCAAATAATTCTTGCAAGAATAATTGCGGAAATGCACTTGATGTTGTTTGTTCTACACAACCGTGCGGGTATCTAATTAAATATTCCATACGTTTGGTAAAATTCATTGGTGGTAATGTAGAAAACTCTACTGTAGCTGTATTTGTTCCTCTGGTTCCGAAAGTTGTAAAATTAAGTTCACTTTGTTCGTTACCTTTTAAAACCAATTCTTTTACCTCGGTAGTTATAGGGTTTGGATTTAAAACATCAATTTCAACTTCATACGATGCTTTTTCATTACCAGAACTTGCATCAATTTTAACTTTTCCTATTCCTTTAAAATCATTTACTTTTAAAGTAAAATATGCCATTTTTTCATCTGGCTGATTAAATGCAACATTTTGTGTTTTACTACCTACAATCGTATAAGCTTCGTTTGGTTGTACCGTTACTTTTACGTTTTTTATATTTGGTTTCATTGCAAATACAGTAACAGGTAATGTTACGGTTTCTTGTGGTGTTATTTTACGAGGTAACGATGCTAAAATCATTACTGGTTTACGTACAAACGCTGTTTTATCTGCTTTACCATAAGCATCATTTTTAACATTAGTTGCAACAACCATTGCGCGAACAGATCCTACATATTTAGGTAACTTAATTGTATGATTTTTTGTAGCTCCTTTTTCTAATTCAAACGGACCTAAATAAGTTACCATTGGCTTAAAACGGTTCGCTTTTTTATTCTTACTACCTGCTTCAGACTCATCACCTCCAATACTTAAAATTTGATTTACTTTTCCACCATAAGCTCCAATTACATCATCAAAAACATCCCAAGTTTTTACACCTAAAGATTGACGTGCATAAAAAGTATTCCAAGGGTTTGGTGTTTTAAAACGTGTTAAATCTAACAAGCCTTCATCAACCAAAGCAATTGTATAAGTCATTGCTTTTCCATTTTTCTCTTTTACTTTAATTTTAGCTTCTTCTTCTGGTCTTAATTCATCAGCTAACTCAATTTCTGGCTGTAATTTCGTTATAGGATTGTTTACCAACATTGGTATAGAACCGTACATACGAATTGGTAGATCGTTTACAGTTTGACTGTGTTTTTGTAGTAACGAAATATTTACAAATACATTTGGCGTGTAATTTGCCAATACTGGAAATTCAAAACTTGTTTGTTTTGCTGTAGTTTCAACCCAAAAATGATCTAATACTTCAGTTCCATTTTCTATGGTTATTAAAGCTCTTCCTCCTTTCGAAGATGGAAATTTAACTGTTGCTGTTTCATTAACATTATATGTTTCTTTATCAGTAGAAAACACTAACATTGTTGCGTTAGTTTTATCTTGATTTCCTTTTTTTCTACCATACCAAGATGGCCAATCGAAATAGGCAATATTTGATGTAACGTGTTTACTTTTTGTATCTGTTACTTTTATTAAATAACGTCCCCAATCGTTTTCATCAATTTTTAAATTAAATGAACCTTTTCCAGATCCATCTGTTGTTACCTTGAATGATTTATATGACTGATGATAACGACTTCCGTCATAATTAGATAATCCGTTTTCTGAGGTATTCCACCACCATCGCCATGATAATTTATATACTTTAACGTTTAAATCCCTTTTTATACCTTTTCCTTCTTCATTTACAGCAGCTACATTAAAAGTATAATTTTCATCAGTAAATAAATAGTTTTTAGATTGTTGCTCTTCTCCATTTAACAATCCTACATAACTTTTATATGGTGATATTTTTTTAGAAAATACATCGGTACTAAAATCTCCTCCGTTTTCGTATACTTTAGTTATAAAACTCGCTTTTAACATTCCTGGAGCTTTGTTATCTAACTTAGGTTTAACTGAAAAAGTTGTTTTCCCTTCGTTATTTAAAGTTCCGTTTAAAACTTTGAATTCCTCAGTACCAAATCGTCTTGTAACATCATCAAAATTATAGTTTTTAAACTTAGAAAATTCCGTTTTTGTTTGTCTGAATTTTGCATTAATATCTAATTTTAAATTCCTTGCAATTGCACCGTGTAGCCATTTTACTGTTACATCACCCGCAATATTAGTATTTGCTTTAATAACATCTGCATCAGTTTTTAACTTTATTTTTAAACGATTAGGTTTAATTGTTTCTATTTTTAAAGTTTTATTAAAAACAGCTCCACCAACTGTTACACGCAACTTCCAATTACCTGTAATTGCATCTTGATTTGTTTTTGGAGCATATGCATAAACATTATTTCTATTTTTATACTGTACAGTACGCTCAATAATTTTTCCTTGAGGATTGATTAACTCAAATTTTATAGGATGTTTTTCTGGTAGTGGATTTGCATTATCATTCAATACAAAAGTTAAAAAAAGTTGATCTCCTGGTCTCCAAACACCTCTTTCTCCATAAATATATCCTTTAATTCCTTTTTGAAGCTTGGTTCCAGATACATCAAATTTACTCATAGAAAGTGCTTTTCCGTCGTTTAATTTAATGTAAGTTTTATTATCACTTTTAGTTACCGTTGCAAAGAAAGAGTTGTTAACTTCATTAAAAATTACGATTCCATCTTTATTTGTTTTTGCTGTTGTAATTGGTTGTTTTTGTAAATTATATAAAGTAACATTTGCACCTTCTTCTGGTTGTGCTGTTAATAAATTTGTTACCGCAATAAAAGTAGTATTGTTATTTCCTTTTTTTACAATTACACCAAGGTTGGTTGCTAAAATATTTGTGACTATGTTTTTATTATAAAAATACGATTCAGTACAAGGATTCTTTCTATCATTCCATCGGTATCGATAATAATCATTATCATAATAACTCGGATTGTCGTACCTCTTAGTATTTACTTCTTTTTTACCGTAAACAATAGTTGCATCCGTAATATTTTCATCACAAGAATAATTTGAATACTCTTTATTAAAAGATAATTCTACTCTATACATCGCTCCGTCTTCAATACTAACAATTTCTGCTAAATCAATAGCAAATGCATTTTCTTTACTTAAATCTAAACCTTGGTTAGATAAGTTTACTGTGTATTTTGCAACAGGTCTTCCAACGTAACGTAAATTACCTTTGTTATCTAAATTATTATTCTGTAAGAACTGTAAAATATTATTTTTATAAATCTTATAAATAGTTGCATCTACCGCTTTAAGATTTACTGCTTTAAAATTTATTTTTAAATTGTTTGCGTTTGGTAAAATTGTTCCACTCTTAATAAAAGCTACAGAAGGTTTTAATTGTTCGAAATGTACAGTTTTATTAAATCCGTTTTTTAAGGTATAATCATCAATACTCTTTATTCCTTTAAAAATTTCGATTTCTACTTTATTTTTAAAAGATGACTTTGGATAAATAGTTACAATATTACTATTGATTTTATATGTGAATTTTCTTTTTTGAGTATTTACAAATTGAATTAATCCTTTTAAATCTTGTGCCTTTTTAATAGGATCAGAAAAACTAATTTCTATATGTTGTTTATCTGTATCTATTACTTTTACATCCAAAACCTTAAAATTATTTTTTCCTGTAATTGTAAACTCTCTATTTCCTTTTGATTTTGATTGAATTGGACTTCCATTCCAAGAAATAGTTAAATCTTTATCATCATCAAACCTATTTAAATTATCAATACTAAAATGTACTTCAGATATTAATTTTTCAGGAATATCAAACTTTACATCAACATTTTTAGCGTTATAATTAGCCTTTAATATTTCTGATAAACGTTCACTTTCTATAACATCGCTTGCTGTTAAAACTCCTTCTACTTTATAAGTATCTTTTGTTGATACAATTGGTGATGTTAGCGATATATTAAACAGTAATTCTTTTGTTTTTACTTTAACCGTAAAATCTTTTAAATCAGCGTTAATATCATCATATAATTTCGATAAATGAAGTGTTATTTTATATTCTTGATTACTCTTTAATTTTTCAGTTGGTAAAAAAGATATTATATTATTACTAAAACTTACTTCTCCTTTAACTGAAGGTTTTATTGTAAAAACATTTTTATTAACTGATGCTTCTTTAATTTTTTTCTTTAAATAAAAATCGAATTTTGGTGTTATAGACACCAACTTTTCAGGAAATACAGTAACATATTCGTTATAATTATTAACGTTACTTACTTCGTCTGATTCTTTCTTACAAGAATTACCAATTAATAGTAATAAAATTAAACTAATCACTTTTATAATTCTATTCATAACAAAACTTTTTTTCTTTTTTTGAAGTCTTTCAAAGTTACGTTTTTTATAAAAAAAATCTTAGTATTTGAAGTATTTGAAGTGTCTTTTTATTTATTTGTAACAAAAACGATATTATACGTCTTATATTTATTACAAAAACGTCTTTTAATTTATGAATTATATTTTAGGAACACTTTTTTTACTTACCCTTATATTTCTTATCAATAATTTTATGAGAAAAAAAAGATTAAGAAAAAAGCGTGCTTATTTAAACGAGAATTGGGGAAAACAAAAAAAAGACAATTATTATAATTTTTATGTTATAAGTAAATACTTTGATAATAATTCTCATAAAAAAAAGGCTTATCATATAATATCAGAACAAAATAAAATTGATTTTGATATTGATG
>CAZCHR010000014.1:0-25558 GCA_964498665.1 uncultured Tenacibaculum sp.
ACCTCACGGTAAGCAACTGCTTGTTTAGATAAATCATCATAAACAATTAATGCTGGTCTACCAGTATCACGGAAATACTCTCCAATTGCAGCTCCTGCGAATGGTGCGTATACCTGCATTGGTGCAGGATCTGATGCATTTGCAGCAACAATAGTTGTATATGCTAAAGCTCCTTTTTCTTCTAACATATTAGCAATAGCTGCTACTGTTGAAGCTTTTTGACCAATAGCTACGTAGATACAGTACACTGGTTGTCCTGCATCATAAAATTCTTTTTGATTTAAGATAGTATCAATAGCAACTGTTGATTTACCAGTTTGACGGTCTCCAATGATTAACTCACGTTGACCACGTCCTACAGGAATCATTGCATCAATAGACTTGATACCAGTTTGCATTGGCTCAGTTACAGGCTCACGATAAATTACCCCTGGTGCTCTACGCTCTAAAGGCATTTCGTAAGTTGTTCCTTCAATTGGTCCTTTACCATCAATTGGCTGACCTAAAGTATTAACAACACGTCCTACAATTCCTTCACCTGCTCTTAAAGAAGCAATACGTTCTGTACGTTTTACTGTAGAACCTTCTCTTACTGATGTAGAAGCTCCTAATAATACAACACCTGCATTATCTTCTTCTAAGTTTAATACGATACCTTCTAACCCGTTATCGAATTCTACTAATTCACCATATTGTACATTAGACAAACCGTAAACACGAGCAATACCATCACCTACTTGTAATACAGTACCTACTTCGTTTAATGAAGCCTTAGACTCAAAGTTTGTTAATTGTTCCTTTAAAATTGCTGATACTTCAGCTGGTTTAATTGCTGCCATCTTATTTCTTTTGATGTATAATTAAATTTGTGGAATGTAATGACTATTGTCAAATTCTCTTCTTAATTCTTTAAATTGATTAGAGATACTTGCATCATATTGCACATCTCCAACACGTAAAATAAATCCTCCTAAAATATTTGAATCTACTATATTTTCTATACTTGCGCTATTTCCTGTAAGTTCTACAATCTTAGCTTGTATTTTATCTTCTAATTCTTTTGTTAAAGCTACTGCTGTGGTAACTTTAGCAACCTGCATACTTTTATGATAATCGTAAATAATACTATATTGCTTTGCAATAGGCTCTAACATTGTCATTCTCTTATTTTCTTCTAATAAGTTAAATAAACCTTTAACGACATTATCTACTTTATCACCAAAAAGTGCTGTTAAAACATTACGCTTATCTACAGCTTTAATAACAGGACTTTTAAGCATCGTATTTAAATCGCTACTTTCTGCAATTGTATCTACGATTAACTTCATGTTATCGTTTACTAAAGTTTCGTTTCCTTGATCTTTAGCTATATTTAAAATTGCTTTTGCGTAACGTAATGCTGGTCTTGCTCCTTTCATTTATCTATTAGTTTAAGGTAACCTCTTGTAACATTCCTTCAACAAGTTTTAATTGATCTGCTTGTGAAGATAATTCTTTTTTAACAACAGTTTCTGCTATACCTATAGAAAGTTCTGCTACGTTTTTCTTTAATTTAGCGATAGCTGCTTGTTGCTCTTGCTTAATTGTAGCTTTAGCATTTTCAATCATGATAGAAGTTTGCTCCTGAGCTTCTTCTTTTGCTTCTGCTAAAATATTTTCTTTAATATCACGAGCTTCTTTCATCATTGCATCTCTTTCAGCACGTGCATCTTTTAACATTTTTTCGTTATCAGCTTGCAAATTTTGCATTTCTTTACGAGCATTTTCTGCTGAATCTAAAGCGTTTTGAATACCCTCTTCTCTTTCGTTAAGAGAATTTAAAATTGGCTTCCAAGCAAATTTTACCATTAAAAAAATCAAGATTAATAAAATAAAAGCTTGCATTGCAAACAATCCTATTGAAAAATCATTAAAAATTTCCATAATACTTAACTTTAAGTGTTTTTTTGTTTAATTAAACATTTTCCATAACCAACCGTTATGGAAAATGTTTCTTTTTAATTTCTTAGAGATTATCCTAAAAGTAAAGCACCAAATGCTAAACCTTCTAATAATGCTCCGATAATAATCATTGCAGTTTGGATTCTTCCAGCTGCTTCAGGTTGACGAGCAATAGCTTCCATTGCGCTACCACCGATTTTCCCTAATCCTAATCCTCCTCCGATTACGATTAAACCTGCTCCTATTAAATTAAGACCTGTCATAATAATTGATTTATATTAAATTAAACAAAATTTTATTCTAAAATACTTAATGGTGATCATGCTCTTCTACTGCCATCCCTATAAATAAAGAAGATAACATTGTAAAAATATACGCTTGTAAAAAAGCAACAAGAACTTCAATTAATGTTAAAAACAAAGTTAAAAACACTGAAATTCCTGTAGCACCTGCTGTTCCAAATTTAGCCTTTAAAGTGATCATTAATGCAGCAATACCCATTACAACCGCGTGACCTGCTGTAATATTTGCAAACAAACGAACAAATAAAGAAAATGGTTTAGTTAACATACCTAAAACCTCTATTGGAGCTAAAACAATCTTCATTGGCACAGGTACACCTGGCATCCAGAAAATATGTTTCCAATAATCCTTACTTCCAGAAAACTGAACGATAAGAAAAGTAAACAACGCTAAACATACTGTTACAGCTAATTGCCCTGTTACGTTAAATCCTAATGGAGTTAATCCTAATAAGTTTGAAACCCAAATAAAGAAAAATACAGTTAATAAAAACCCCATAAATTTACGGTAATGTTTTTCTCCTATATTCGGTCTTGCAATTTCATCTCTTACATATAATACTAATGGCTCTAACACTCTTGCAAATCCTGTTGGAATAGGTCCTTTTTTATAACCTTTACCTAAAGATCTAAACCCGAAGAACATTAATAAACCAACCAACAACATACCAAACACACTTTTAGTAATAGAAAAATCTAAAACCTTATGTGCATTTGTTGCGTGATGAGTATCATCAAAAGAAACTTGAGACGCTCCTTCATTTAACTCATATATTTTACTGTGAATTTTAACTAACTTTACTCCTCCTGCATCAACAATTACATGCCCATCATCATTATGATGAAATTTAGAAGACATAAAAGTTTTCAAACCTTTGCTTGTCCAAACAATTACAGGTAAAGAAAAACCAACATGCTTTCTTTCATTAGCATCATTTGTATAAGAAAACAAAGAGAAATCATGAGAATCTGCTAAGTGATGCTTCTTATAAGCATCTATTTCTTTTTTTGTATTAATCCTACCTCCATCTTCTTGTGATTGCTTATCACCGCCAGCGAAAGTTGTTAATGAAGTGAATACTAAGGCTAAACCTAATATAAACTTGATAGTTTTATTTGCTACCATCATACCTTTACTAAATATAGATTTTTGGTCTGTAAATTTCCGTGCAAAGGTACACATTTAATTAAAACTACAAACGGTTTTTCTATTTAGTTTTTTAGCACTTTTTATTTCTCAAAAAAAGAGATTATTTATTATTTAACAACCTCGAAACACTTATTGTTTCAAAAATTAAAAAAATAAATATTGGAATTATTGTTGATGCTTTTTCTGGCTTAGTTAAACCTGATTCTGAAAAAATAGCATCTTGATATATAAGTATGAAAGCCCCAAATTTCATTAACAGCATACCAAGATATAAATAACCTGCTTCATTAGGTAAGTAGTTAATTACAACTTCTAAAGCTGTATATATAATAATAGAGGATATAGCATTAAAAAGATAGACTGAAATTAAAGAAAAGGATAAATTTGCAGCTTGTTTTTCTAAAATAAAATCATTTATAAAAAAACCTATTGTAAATAAAATTACTATTACTAAAATAAATACTGCTATTCTTTTAATCATTGTTTTTTGATAATTTCGTCACTTGTTTTATAACCGAATACATCGCTATAAAAACGGCTGCTAAAGTAATGAATTTAGCATATGATTCATTATTATTTTGGTATTTTTCATCTAACCATTCACCTAGTAAATTACCTAGATAAATAATTAACCCCATTTGAAAAGCTATTCCAGTAAATCTAATAAATTTATTAAGCGGTTTTCCCTTTGAGTCTTTGCTCATCTTTATTTAATTCTTTTACTGAACCTTTCATAGAACAAGTAGCATTAAAAGCAGCACCTGGTTCTACAGAAAGCTTACTTATTACTACATCTCCATTAATATTTGCAGATGCTTTAACTGTTAAAGTATTTGATACAGATAATTCTCCAGAAAATTTACCTTCTATATCAGCATTTGTACACTCTACCTTTCCGTTTATAAAACCAGAATCACCAATAATAACTCTTCCATTAGTTTTTATTGTACCTTCTAAAGTTCCATCAATTCTAAAATCTCCTTCAGAGATAATATCTCCTGAAATCTTAGTGTTTTTGCCAATTATGTTTCTTTCTGAAACTCTAGGACTTCCTGCTTTTTTGTTTTCTTTACTAAACATATTATTTAGGGGGAATTAAGAAATTTTATTTATTTAATTTTTTTATGATCTCTTTTGCTTTTTTTCCTTCTTCGAGATTTGCATAACTAACAGCTACAAACTCTAATGCTTTTTTGTATTCTTCTTTACTCTTATACTTACCTATAGCTAAGGCTTTTAGCAATGTAAATTTAGGGATTAAATTTGAATTATTAACTGTAGGCACAAAACTATCTACCTCACTCACAGTTTCTTCAAACTTATTTTCTTTATACAGATAATAAATCTCTTTGTATTTATTTAAAACAACATCTTCCTTTTTATCTTCTGTTAATTTCTTATTAGGGTTTAATATTATCTGCGCAAAACTTGTTTCAGGGTACTTGTTTAAAATAATATTTTTATACTTATTTGACTTATCCTTATTCTTAGTTTCTTTATATATTTGATACAAATGATAGCTTATAGGTAACTCTAACTCATCATCCTTACGTAATTTCTGTAAACGTTCTAAATTTTTTGTTGCTAAATCAGTATTTTTAAATTGCTCTTTATAAATTAATCCTAATTGATATAATGCTTCGTTACGTGCATTAAATAATGCGTCAATTTCTTTTTGATCGGTTGGTATTTCATCTAAATAAGTAGATAGCTCATAACGTGGGTTTATTTTATCTTCTTCATCATCTTCTTCCAATGAAGTAACATCACTAATTATTGATTTATCTGATAATCTCCAATTATCTTCTAAAGGTCTAGTACCCCATGTTTTTTGAAACTCTACTTTACCAAAACCTAATGCATTGGTATTATAAAAATACCATTTACCTCTGTTTGCACTATTACTAACTGAAGAACCGCCTCCAAAAGAACTTCCGAAATTTTGGGCATTTAAAAGTTGTTGTTTCCTCTCTTCATCTTCTTCTTTAATTCTTTCTATGTATTTTTCGAAGAAAGAAGCTCTTTCTTCAGGATTCATTGCAACTAGATTTAAAATACTATCATTGTTTTTAACTAAGTCTTCATGTTTTCTTAAAGTTGTTAATCCTTTGTTTTTTCTACGAATTCTTCTAATTCTTTTCTCTTGATCGAACTCTTTAGAAGTTACTTGTAAAACACTATCGTAAAAAGAGCCTGCTTTAAGGTAATTTGCTTTATCAAAAGCAATGTTTCCTAATTTTTCGAAAGCATATGTTTTCTGATAATCATTGTTATGTTTAGCATTTAATGACTTTTGAAAATATTTAACTGCTTTATCTATGTTGTTTCTTCCTTGTTCTAAAACTCCTGCTTGATAATACAAAGCATTTAAAAATTTTCGGTTATCAGAGTTTCTAATTAACTTTTTTAACCTTGCTAAAACGATTATTGACGCAGAATCATTCTCAGTGTTTTTAGCAAGTTCTATATTAGATCTTATTCTATAACGAAATGGTGCTTTTTTTGTATCTGCTAGCTTGTTAAATACCATTCGAGCAGAATCTCTACGACCTAATTCGCTATAAATTTGCCCTAAAACAAACATATCTCTAGATGCTTGCTCTTTATTTTTAAAGATTGCAGATGCTTTTGTTAGATGTTCTATTACTTTTTGAATCGTATCTGTTTTCTGATAAGCCATCGCTAAAGCTGTATGGGCTTGTTCTCTTATTTCATCTGGAAGCTCTTTTTCATTTGTTTCAACTTCTAATAAAAACCTTAAAGATTCTATCGCTAACTTTTCATTATCTAAACGAATGTTTGTTTTGGCTCTCCAAATTTTAGTCTCATTAATTAAGCTTGCATTTGGATAATTAGAAATAATATAATTAAAAGCTTCTATTGCAGGAATAAATCGTTGTGTGTAATATCTTGATTTACCTAATAGTAAATATGCATCATCTATTTGACGATTTTTTTCATATCCATCGATATTCATCGAATGAGTTTCGATTGCTTTTCTAGCTTTATCTTCAGCTTTTTCGAAAGAAGTTAAGTTCTGTTCTTCTTCCTCTTCGGATTCTCCAAAACCAGAACCGGGTTGAATTGATGGCGCTGCTATTAATTTATCATCAAAAGTTATCGGTTCTATCTCTAACCTTTTCCAAAAATTATCTTCGTGTTTATCTTGTATTTCTTTTAAACCTTTTTCATATGCTTGTTTACCGTTAAATAACACATTGTATTTAGTAGTTAATGCATGAAAATTTCTATTTAAAAAAGCATCCTTGTTTACACTACATGAGTACACGATAGCAATAAGGATATTGAAAACTAGGATTTTGTATAGTTTTTTCATAAAAAATTACGCTTTTACTGTACAACATTAATATGTATAAGTTATTGTACGTAAAAGCGTAAAAATAGTGATTTATTATTTTTTTGAAAAGCTTAATGCTGTTTTATATCCAAATTGTATAGTGGCATAGTTTTCATTTCCTTCACTTATTAATCTTCTAGAATTAAATCGTAAAAAAAATGCTGAACTTTTACTCTCATAATAATATAATTCAGCAGTGGTTCCTAGAGTAATAAAATTAGGATTATTATCACTTAAATAGTGATTATTTGAATTTAAGTATTTAAAAAAATCAACATCAATTGATAAATTTAAACCAAAGTTACTTACTCTTCTAAAATTAGCACTAAGCCCTGTACCATAAGCTATGGTGTTTAGTACATTTTTTTATTAACGTTGTTTAATGAATCAGATTGTACAATATTTAATTCAACTTTAAATGGAATTGATAATGAAAAAGGATATTATTTAGCTAATTTAAATTCTGCAACATTAAACTTAACTCCAGTGTTATATATGCTTTTTGTTTTAAGGATAGTTTATTTTCGATAGTATCATTTTTTATTGAAATAAACCGATCGTTATTATCAAATCTTGAATAGTTTAAAAAAGGTTTCACATCTTTAAAAAAATGTACAAGACCTACATTATTTGGTGCTAGAAATATTTTTGAAAAAGCTTCAAAATTTACAATTCCGTTAGAATCTTCATTAATCAATCCTAAAAAATCTGTATAAACTCTAAAGTTTAATAATGAATTTAAGTTATTAGTTAGTAATACCGTTTTATTTTCATCTCCTTTTTTTAACTGAATTTTTTAATCATCAGGCACAAAATTATTATTTCTAGAAGCTTCATATCTTAATACATCAATTAATAAAATATGGTTGCTTCTTTTACCTTCTTCTCTTAACTGCCAATTATCATAATGAAAAAAACGAGGGAGTGAGATGGATGATTTATTTGTAAAATATCTTTCTTCTTTTCCTTTATTAACAAGTACTACTAATATATCTGTAATAAAACCGTCTTCAATGTTAATTTCTTCTCTTAGTACTTTCCAGTTACTATTTTTATCTGAGGTTTTTTTTGAATGGATTTTAATCGCATTTGTTAACATTTTAAATTCACCTATCTTTTTAGATTTCTTTTCTGAAGCTAATTTATTAACAACATTTAAAATGGAATCAATAGATTTTTGTTCCTTAAATTCTTTTTTAAATGACTCGACAAGTTTAGAATTAATTTGAGAAAACAATGAGAAGGGTATCAGTAAAAAAAATAAAAATTTAGTCTTCATAATTTCTTAAGTGTTGGTATACAAACAAAACTAAATTGATTAAAAACAAAAAAATATACCTAAAACTAGGTATATTTTAATTTTAAAATTTATAAAAAATATTATGCAGAAAAATAGCTTTCTAATTCTTTTAAAGTTTCTTGCGACGTATTAATATCTTTAACAAGGTTCCCTTTTTCTAAAACAACAATTCGTTCACAAACCTCGGTAACATGACTTAAATCATGACTAGATACTAAAACAGTAACATCTTCTTTATCGGTTAAAGTTTTAATTATTTTTTTTAATCGGATTTGAGTTGTTGGATCTAAATTTGCAAAAGGCTCATCTAAAATTACCACTTGTGGGTTTCCCATCATTGCAGCAATAATTCCTGCTTTTTTCTGATTTCCTTTACTTAAATCTCTTAAGTACTTTTTCTTTCCTAGAATTTCCCCATTGAAAAACTCATCAAATTGTGATAAAAATGAAGTTATATCTGCTTTATTCATTCCTCGTAAATCTCCAATAAAATCAAAATATTCTTCTGGAGTTAAATAACCAATTAAGAAGCTCTCATCTATAAAAGAACCTGTAAAACTTTTCCATTCCTCACTCTTATTAACCACAACATTATTATTAGTAATTTCTCCTGTTGTTGGTCTTATTAAATCTAATAAGATATTAAACAATGTGGTTTTTCCTGCTCCATTGTTACCTACTAAGCCAAAACTTTGACCTCTAGGAATTTCTATTTTCTCTACGTTTAAAACTTCTGCTTGTCCGTATTTTTTTGAAACTGTATTTATTGTAATCATTATATTTTCTTTAAAGTTTGTGTTGTTTATGCTTCTTTACCAAAAGCATTAATCATAGCATATTTGTCTTTGATATATTTCTTTTCGATCAAATTCATGAAATAGTTTTTAAAAACCATTCCGATAACTCCAACTAGTGCAACTGCAATAAAACCAGAATTATAACCTATAAATTTATCAAACACCCAATATATTGCCATAGGAAATAACATTAACGGTATTATAATTAAAAACTGTGTAGCACTAGTACCTTGTGTGTTACCAAATCCTCCTTTAGTTAAATCGATTCTTTTTCTATTAAAAGATCCAGCGTAAAGTAGAAACAATGAGTTAAACCCGATGTTAAATATAGCTCCACAAGTAATCATCAAGAAAATTTTAGTTCCGAAGTACAAATATGGGATACTCATAAAATACAAGATAGAAGTCATAGCCACCATTAAAAACCATTTAGATTCTAAAAACTTACGATATCTAAAACTTTGACTCATTAACATTTTATAGTGAGAACTATCCCAAGCAGGAATAAATTGACCGTAGTTTAATGCAAATCCACCTGTTATAAATAAAGAATCAAACATTAACATTGCCGAATTTTCCTGATAAGTTTCTTGTGTAAAAAATACTAAACCATAAAAAAGAAATAAAAATGACATCAAAAACACTGTTTTTGTTCTTTTATTTCTCCAAATTAAACGGATATCGTTCTTAATAAACGGAGCAACATCTCCTAATCTTTCTGTCCAAGATAAATCTGCTGTATTAGCTTCTTCCGTCTTTACCGAAACAACATCATCTAAATAAACTCTTTCTCGTAATTGTTTATAATTTACATAGTACAAAACAACAGCTATTACAAAAGGGATTAAGGCTAAAATTGGATTAGCAGCAATTCCATCAAATACTTGTTGACTATATATTGATACATCAAAACTAGTAAACTTTTGAAGCGCTATTAAACTCACTAACAACGTTGCAATAAATGCAAAAACTCTATTATCCTTATTGATTAAAAAGTTTAAAAAATTAACCGCTTGTATGATAAAAATCATCGCAAACAACCAACCTAAAACACTAAGGAGATTATAACCTTGACCTATTAGAACAATTGCAAACGGAATGTAAAAAAACAATGACAAGAAATTAAACCCTGAAAAAGCTGATTTCCCTAAAACATAATGAACTAGCTTATCTTTTTTAATTGGTAGTATTAATAAAGGTTTAATATTCATTACTGGTAATTTTTGCATTAAGTAACGAAAAATTAAATCGCCTAGAATGGCAAAAATCAACATTGAGTTTACAATTTGTAATGGATCTTGTTCTGGGAATGTTTTTTTCAAAATGAAATATCCTCCAATTCCTATACTTAAAAATATTGCTATAAAATAAAGCACAAAAAAGCCCATTATTATTTTTAAAGCAATACTTTTTCCGAAGGATGCAGATCTAAAAAACTGCTTCCATTCTAGTTTTAAAAAATGTTTAATCATTTGGTTAATTATTAATTAATTATCTTATAAGTATGTATTTTTTTTAAAATGTTACATAAAAAAGCATCAATTTTAAAATTGATGCTTTTTCCTAATTTTATTATTCTATCGTTTTTAAGCCCATTGACAAATAATTCCGCCCATTAATGCTAGTGTTATTACCCAATAACCAACATTAATTGCTACATATTTAAAGCTTTTTCTTTCAAATAAAGATTTAGTTCCTATAATTGGAAGTATAAAAAACAAACCTGTAATTGCTCCATGCAAAACACCATGTTTAAAAGTTCTAAAACGATCTCCAAAATTGCTCATAAATTCTTGAAAATATGCGTAACCTCCACCAGCTTGTTTTGTAAACTCAGGTTCTCCTGCTAATGTTTGATAAACTCCGAATTGATGAATTACTAAAAATTGCATAAAAAATGCAATTAGTAAACTAAACACAAAACTCAAACCAAAAATCAATAGCATATTACCACCTTCTACATCTTTTTGTGTAAAGTTCATTTCCTTCATCCATTGCTTTTGAAACAACATTGGTCCATACCAAATAAATCCCATAATCATAGGTATAAAAGCTGCTCCTAAAATTGCTATATAATTTGTTCCCATTATGTAAAAGTTTTAGTTAATCTTCTCAAATATAGCAAAAAAGCACCAAATATTAATTTGGTGCTTTTTGTTATTTTATATAAAATTAAGTCTATTTTATTTTCATTGATTTAGCAATTGCTTCTAATTCAAATAAAAAATCTCGTTTATTTACTGAAGGTGCATATGTGAATCCTTCAAAAATAACTAAACGATTATTCTTTTTATCAATAACAGTATAATTGATAAATGGTCCCGCCATAAAATCGTTTTTAACTTCCCATTTACCACGTGTTTCATATGCTTTTTTACCATCAATTTCTGCATCAAATGTAAATGGAGTAAATGCCTGTTCGGTAATCATATACATTCCCTCTTTACTTCCTGGTATATGTTTTTTACCTATGGTATCTCTTACTGCTGTAATATTATCGGCAACAGTATTTTCATCTTTTAAAGGAACACTATAAATTAATACATTGTTTGTACCATCTCCACGAGCTATTCCGCTTTTTAAATGTTGGCGCAACCATAAGAACTCTCCTGTATCTTCAACTAATCTGTATCTTTTCGGAATATCTAATGTTATTCCTAAATTTTTGATTGTTTTAAACTGAGCGTCATCTAAACGTTCTTTCTTAAAAATTCTTTGTGTAAATTTAATATCTTCATCTTTAAAAATTTTGATAATCTCTTTACCTCTATTTCTTATTAATTTTATTATTCCTTCTTTATCTTTAGCGATACCATAAACTATAATTTGAGGTTCAGCATATTTATTTCTTTTTAATGAAATACCTTCTTTCTCTCCTTTTTGAAGTACTAAAACTGCTTTTGCATTTTTCATAAAACCACTAAAACCAGATGGATCTATCTGACTTACAGATAACAATGTTTCTGGTTGCGGCAACCCTACTTGATGTTCACCAAATACAGTTCTTATTTCATCTCCTATTTCACCTTGCCAATCGGTACCTTTTAAAACAACCATTATTTTATTGGTGCTTCCGTTAGATGTTGGTAAAATATAATCTCTTTTACCATCTTCTTTTTTACAAGAAATAATGAGTAATGCTATAATTAGTATCGATAATACTTTTTTCATAGTTTTTATTTTTAGTAGTACGTTTTCTTAACTCTTAAATATTTTTAGTTTCATTCCTGGTTTGAGACTTTTTATATTCCAAATATTGTTCCATTTTTTTAATTCCTCTACAGAAACTGATGGATATTTTTTTGAAATTGTCCACAACGAATCACCTTGTTTAACAATATACACTTCGTATTTACCTTTAGGTAATTTATGTTTTTTTTTGATTAGTCTTTTTAGGAATTGCTAATTTCCTCGGGTAAACACTTAAACGTTGTCCTATTTTTAAACGATGGCTTCGTAAACCATTCCATCTTTTTAAATCACGAACTCTAACCCCAAATTTATTTGCTATTTTACCTAAATAATCTCCACTACGTACCTTGTAACGAATACGTTTGTCCATTTCAAAATACTTTGGTAAAGGTTTTTCTCTTTTTGCGTCATCTTCATTGGCTAAAGCATAAATATCATCTTCTTTATCTAGAAAATCTATCATCCTTTTTCGTGGTAATCGAACAGCATAATTTTTATGTTTTACATATGGAATAATGTCTAATTTATATGCAGGATTTAAGAAAGACAACAATTCTGTATCTATTGTTGTTTTTTCAGAAATTTGATCGAAACTTATTGTTCTTTTTACTTGAACAGTATCTGTTTCGAAATGAAATATTTTTGGTGATTCTGGATAAATATTATGTTCTTCGGCGTATTCAAAAACATACATTGTAGCGTAAAAAGCCGGAACATACCCTGCTGTTTCACGAGGTAAAAACGGGCGAATATTCCAATAGTTTTTATATCCTCCTGATCGTTTTATTGCTTTTGATACATTTCCTGGACCTGAGTTATAAGCTGCCAAAGCTAAATCCCAATCTCCAAATATTTTATATAACTGACTTAAATATTTACAAGCTGCAATTGTTGCTTTTACAGGATCTTGTCGTTCATCAACATAAGAATTTACTTTTAAATTAAACTGAACTCCAGTACCATACATAAATTGCCATAAACCTGTTGCACCAACTCTTGATCGAGCATCAGGACGTAAAGCAGATTCAACAATTGCTAAATATTTCATTTCTAAAGGAACATCAAACTGATCTAAATATTGCTCGAACATCGGAAAGTAATATTTCGCCTTTGCCATTAAAGCTGGGTAATACTTTTTTCGGTATTTTAAATAACTGTTTATTACTTTTTCTAACGAGGGATTATAAGCTAAATTAAACGGCGTTTTTTCATTTAAATCACTTAAACGTTTTTTTAATAAATCGGTAGTTAACAGAGTCGTAGTATTTCCAATAATATCTTTATCGTTAATTACATATTGAATACTATCAAATAAAGCTGAATTAAACTTTTCTTCTATTAATAGGCTATCAATCATCTTCAAATCGGTATCAGAAAACAATTCTTCAACCTTTTTTATTTTGATAGAATCTTTTGCTACAAATAATGAATCAGCAACTTGATTTATTTCATTGTTTTTAACCAATAAACTATCTATTGGTTGTTGTGCAAAAATTGGTGTTGTAAAAAGTAGTAGTAATAGTAAGTTTTTCATCTTTTATTTATACATCTAATTCAACCACAATAGGACAATGATCTGAATGTTTTGCTTCTGGTAAAATATAAGCTCTTGAAATTTTATCTTTTAAAGGCTCAGTAACCATTGCATAATCTAAACGCCAACCTTTATTATTTGCTCTAGAATTTGCACGATAACTCCACCAAGAATATTCTTGCCTTTCTGGATTTAAATAACGGAAACTATCTATAAAACCACTATCAATAAACTTACCTAACCATTCACGCTCTTCTGGTAAAAATCCTGATACTCCTTTCATTTTAGGATTGTGAATATCTATCGCTTCATGACAAATATTGTAATCTCCACAAATAACCAAATTCGGAATTGTTTTACGTAACTCGGTAGCATACTCCAAGATTTCATCCATATAATTGAATTTATAATCTAATCTTGCAGCGTTAGTTCCTGATGGTAAATACATACTCATAACCGAAACCTCATCAAAATCTACACGAAGATTTCTTCCTTCAAAGTCCATTGATTCTATGCCAGTTCCGTATTCAATATGATTTGGTTTTTCTTTACAAAAAATTGCTACCGAAGAGTATCCTTTTTTTTCTGCTGAAAACCAATAATGATATGGATAACCTGCGTTTTCAAACTCAGTTACATCTAGTTGTTCTTTATGTGCCTTAGTTTCTTGAATACAAATTACATCTGGATTCGCAGCTTGCAACCAATCGATAAATCCTTTTTTTAAAGCGGCTCTAATTCCGTTTACGTTGTATGAAATTATTTTCATTTTCTAATTACTTCTTTTTTATTGATAAAACATCTTCAACTTCATAATAACTCCTTCCGTAATTTGTTCTTTTATCTTCTTTTAATCTTTTTGCAACTTGATTCGTCATTCGAATAACAAATTGCTCCTCTTTATTTGGATATGACAAATCTTTACCGTCATTATCTATTTTTCTTCCTTTAGACCTAAAATCTTTTTTCCTTTCATGATAATCTTCTGTCTCATACAACTCATTATAACAATGAATTAACTCATGTGATAATAATGATACGGGAGAATTATAGCCTCTATTTTTTGTAAACCATCTTTTTTTATGGTTTTTTCGAAAAACAATACCGTGTGTATCAAAAAAAGTTACTGTATTTGTATTAGGGTTGTAACTGTTTTTAGTTCCTTGAATAATTTTAATATTATTTAATTCATCAGCAATTAAAACATCAATAATATCAACTGTTTTTATAGTTTCTTCATCTTTATACCTTATTGTTAAAGAATCTGTTTCATATAAAAAGTCAATAGCCTTTAGTGTGTTTTTTAAAAAAGAATTTTCAATAGTGCTATACACTCTTTTTTCTTGATAACTATATTTAAATTCTTGCTGAAGATTATATATGATTTTCATCAATCTAAAAATATTGGTTTTTTAAGAAAAAACCAGGTTAATTGTTTTCTTTCTCCTGTTTGTGTTTCTATTACTTTTTTTCTTGGTGATAAAGAATACCCTAAAGCAATTGCTACTGCAATTCGAAGCCAATTAGGCTCTACATGAAATATTTTATCTAAAATTAACAAGAAAAACACTGTTAAAATAGGGTAAATAATTCTATGAAACTTCTTTAAAAAGTTTTCCATATTAAATACTCATCTCAGGAATTTCCCCATTAACAATTAAAGTTCCATCTGTTGCATTTTGAATTTCTTCAATACTAACCCCAGGAGCTCTTTCTAATAAATGAAATGCATTATCTTTTACCTCCAATACAGCTAAATTAGTTACTACTTTAGTAACACATCCAACGCCTGTTAGCGGTAAAGAACATTGTTTTAATATTTTTGATTCACCGCGTTTATTAGTATGCATCATTGCTACAATAATATTATCCGCTGATGCTACTAAATCCATTGCACCTCCCATACCTTTTACCATTTTTCCTGGAATTTTCCAGTTTGCGATATCACCGTTTTGAGCAACTTCCATTGCTCCTAAAACAGTTAACTGCACGTGTTTACCACGAATCATAGAAAAACTTGTTGCTGAATCGAAAATAGATCCACCGTCTAAAACAGTAACGGTTTGTTTTCCTGCATTAATTAAATCGGCATCTTCAGTTCCTTCAACCGGAAAAGGTCCCATACCTAATAATCCATTTTCAGACTGAAATTCAACTTCAATTCCTTCTGGAATATAATTTGCAACCAAAGTTGGTATACCTATTCCTAAATTAACGTACCATTTATCTTGTAACTCTTTTGCTATTCTTTGTGCTATTTGCTGTTTACTTAATGCCATTGTTTATGCTTTAGGAGTTACTGTTCTTTGTTCAATTCTCTTTTCATATTTCTCTCCTTGAAAAATACGTTGTACAAAAATTCCTGGGATATGAATTTGATTTGGGTCTAACTCTCCAGCCGGAACTAGTTCTTCTACCTCAGCAACTGTAATTGTTGCTGCTCCACACATATTCGGATTGAAATTACGTGCAGTACCTTTAAAAATTAAATTTCCTGCTGTATCTCCTTTCCAAGCTTTTACAAATGCATAATCAGCTTTAAATGCTGGTTCTAAAACATACATTTTCCCGTCAAATTCACGAGTTTCTTTTCCTTCAGCTACTTCTGTTCCGTAACCAGCTGGTGTATAAAATGCTGGAAAACCTGCTTGTGCAGCTCTACATTTTTCTGCTAAAGTACCTTGTGGAGTTAATTCTACCTCTAATTCTCCCGATAGCATTTGACGTTCGAATTCGTCGTTTTCTCCAACATAAGAAGAAATCATTTTTTTTATCTGACGATTTTGTAATAATAAACCTAATCCGAAATCATCAACTCCTGCATTATTAGAAATGCACGTTACATCTTTTACACCTAAACGAACTAACTCGGTTATGGCGTTTTCTGGTATTCCACATAATCCGAAACCTCCTAACATAAAAGTCATAGCGTCTTTTACACCAGCAACTGCTTCTTGTACGTTTTTTACTTTTTTATTTATCATTATAGTTGTTTGTTTTATCTATGTTTATGTTATACCGTTAGGTAAAATTAAAAATCAGTATCATCATCTTCTTCATTGTTTTTATCATTTTCTGATTCTCCTTCTTTCTTTTTTACTTCATCACAATTAATTTGAATTGATAAATCGGCAGGTTTTTCAAAATCTTCTTTACTTATGTTTAATGTTTTATCAGCATAACACTTATTCATAAATAAAGCCCAAGTAGGTAAAGACATTGCTGCCCCTTGACCTTTACCAATTCCATAAAAATGAGTTGCTCTATCTTCTCCACCAGTCCAAACACCAGTCGCTAAATTAGGTACGATTCCCATAAACCAACCATCTGATTGATTCTGAGTTGTTCCTGTTTTACCAGCAATTGGATTTGTAAAGTTGTAAGGATGCCCAGTAATATAACCTGGTCTTTTAGAAGGTGAACGTAAACGAACACCTGAACCACCTGTAGTTACTCCTTTCATTAAATCAAGAATAACATATGATGATTCTTCACTTAAAACTTCTTTTGTTTCAGGTACAAATTCTTCTAAAATAGTTCCGTTTTTATCTTCAATACGGGTCATCATCATAGGACTAACACGTAAACCTTTATTTGCAAAAGTTGAATATGCACTTACCATTTCTATTAATGATAAATCTACTGCTCCTAATGCTATAGACGGATTTGCTTCTATCTTAGTTTTTATACCAGAAGACTCAGCCAAACGAGCAACATTTATTGGTGAAACCTTGTCTATTAATTGTGCTGAAATAGTATTTAAAGATCCTGCTAAAGCCTTTTTTAAAGTTACCATTTCTCCATAATCAGGACTTGTATTTTCTGGTGTCCAATCATCTGGCATTCCATATTTTTCTTTACGAATTGTATATAATACATTTGGTAACTCGTCACATGGTGACATTTTTAATTGATTAATAGCAGTTGCATATACAAAAGGCTTAAATGTTGAGCCTACTTGACGTTTTTGTTGCTGTACCGCATCATATTTAAAATACTTATGATTAATTCCACCAACCCAAGCTTTAATATGACCTGTTTGCGGCTCTATAGATATTAAACCAGAACGTAAAAAATGTTTGTAATAACGAATAGAATCATAAGGTGTCATTACAGTATCTATTTCTCCTTTCCAAGAGAAAACACGCATATCAATATCTGTATTAAAAGATTTCTCAATTTCTTTTTCCGATTTACCCGCTGCTTTTAATCGTTTATATCGAGTAGATCTTCTTTTAGCACCTTTCATATTATTCAAAATCTCATTTTTATCTAAATCATAAAATGGTGCAGTTTTGTTCTTTTTTTGCTCTTCAAAAAAATACGATTGTAAATTTGCCATATGTTCTCTACTTGCCTCTTCTGCGTATTTCTGCATACGAGAATCTATAGTTACATATACTTTTAAACCATCTTTGTAAATATTATATGGTTTTCCATTAGGTTTTAAATTACTCTTTGCCCATTTTTTTAAACGTTGCTTTATATTTTCTCTAAAATAAGTTGCTAATCCATCACTATGACTTTCTGGAGTAAAGTTTATTTTTAATGGTAATTGTTGTAAGGAATCTTTTTCTTTTTCTGTTAATAATCCGTTTTTTGCCATTTGAGCAAAAACTACATTTCTACGTTTTAAAGATTTTTTTCTAGATATTTTTCTATGTGGATTAAACTGACGAGGATTTTTTAACATTGCCACTAAAATAGCCGATTCTTGTAAATCTAATTCTTTTGGTTCTTTACCAAAATAAATTCTTGCTGCAGAACGAATACCAGTTGCTTTAAATAAAAAACCTTGTGTATTTAAATACATAGTCATTATTTCTTCTTTGGTATATTGTCTTTCTAGTTTAATAGAAACAATCCATTCTTTTGCTTTTTGTAATATTCTAAGGAATTTATTACCTGATGCTTTTTTGGTAAATAGATTTTTTGCTAATTGTTGGGTAATAGTACTTGCTCCTCCACCAGCTCCTAATTTAGCGATAGCTCTTGCTAATCCTCTAAAATCAATACCTGAATGCTCATAAAAACGTTCATCTTCGGTTGCTACTAAAGCTTTTACTAAATTATCTGGTAAGTCTTTAAATTGTATTGGTGTTCTATTCGCTTCGATATAATATTTTCCTAATGTTTTTCCGTCAGCAGAAATAACTTCTGTTGCTAAATCTTCTTTAGGATTTTCTAATTCTTCAAACGATGGTAATTCACCAAAAACTCCCCAAGATGCCAATAAAAACATAAGACAAAGCAAAAGAAAACCTCCTAAAACAACGCCCCAAAACCATTTAATATATTTACTAAAACTAGTAACTTTTTTTTCTGCCATACTATTCAATTTTTTCTATTCTAAACCCAACCTGTGTAATTCCTTTAAGCTCTTCTATTCCTTTTATTTCGGCATTTTTTCTCATAGCTTGTCGAACTTTAAAAGTATATTCTCCTTTAATAGGGAATTTGATGTTTTCTTTATAAAAAAGTTTATTTTGTTTAATGTCTGAAAACCCTTTTCCTAAAAATTTTCCTGTAACATCTGCCATATCATACTCTAAAGTATCTATAACAACTTGTCCGTCTGGGAAATTCATTTCAGTAATTAAAAATAAATTACTGTATTGATAATCTTTATTATTTCTAAGGTTAATAAAGAGATTTTTTTTATTTAAAGAATCCTTAACTGAAAATGAAAATTTCACTGTATTTTCTTTACTCCATGAGCTATTAGATAATGAAATATATTCATCATAAATTCTTGTAGAATCGCAAGAAGTAACTACAAGTAAAACAGCAAAAAGCATTAATACAAAATTACTTTTCATTTTTAGGTTCAGCTTTTTTATTAGGGTTTGGGTTTCTTTTTTTCTGATTATTATTTCTCCTTCTTTGATTATTTGGTTTTTTACCTTTTTCTTGATTAGGTGTATTATTCGAGTTACCTTCAGTTTTTGGTTTATTGTTTTTAGGATTTTTTTTAGGTCGAGGTTTTCTATTATCAACTCTCTTATTATCCGTTTTTGTATTCCCTTCAGCTTTTACCGGTTTTCTTTGTTGCTTTCTTTGTTGCTTTCTTTGCGGCTTTTTATCCGTCTTATTATCAGCAGATTTATTCCCTGGTTTTCTCTGAGATTTTTTATCAGTAGTAACTTCTGTATTTTTAGCTGCTGGTTTTCGACTCTTAGATTTTCTCCTATTATTTCTTCGTGGTTTTTTAGGAGTATCAAAACGTGTTAAACTATCTTGACCAACTACGTTTTCAAAATCAACTACAGGTTCTTCAGTTATTTCTAACTCATATTCATCTAACGATAAAGCAAGTTCATTATTTTTATTTAATTCAATAATTTCGTGAACCTGATCTAATGATAATCTAAACCATTTAAAGCTTTCGCTTTTATAAGTATACCAAACTAACTTTTTAAAGATATCCATCTTAACAAAAACAGCATCTCCCTTTTCAGTTTTAAGTATTTTATCTTGCTTCGGGAAACTTTTTAAAGCATCTAAATATGTGTCTAATTCAAAATTTAAACAACATTTTAATTTACCACATTGACCTGCTAATTTTAACGGATTTAATGATAATTGTTGATAACGAGCTGCTGCTGTATTTACTTTTCTAAAATCTGTTAACCAAGTAGAACAGCACAATTCTCTACCACAAGAACCTATACCACCTAAACGTGCCGCTTCTTGTCGCATACCAACCTGACGCATTTCTACTCGAATAGAAAATGCACCAGCTAAATCTCTAATTAATTGACGAAAATCTACACGTTCATCTGCAGTATAATAAAAAGTAGCTTTGGTTCCATCACCCTGATATTCTACATCAGAAAGTTTCATTTTTAAACCTAAACGACTGATAATTTCTCTTCCTTTTCGTTGTGTTTCTTGCTCTCGATCGCGAGCAGTTTGCCATACATCAATATCTTTTTGTGATGCTTTTCTGTAGATCTTTTTTACATCTTCACTATCAGCTGTAACCTTTCTTTTTTTCATTTGAACTTTTACAAGTTCACCTGCTAAAGAAACAATACCAATATCGTGACCCGATGACCCTTCAACTGCAACAACATCACCCATTGTTACGGTAATGTTTTCAGGGTTTTTATAAAAATGTTTACGTCCGTTTTTAAATCGAACTTCAAAAATATTAAATGGAGCTTCGCCTGTTGGCAAAGTCATATTTGATAACCAATCAAAAACGGCAAGTTTATTTCCACTTCCACAAGTACCAGACGCGCAATTACCATTGCTTTTACATCCATTTGGCACACCGCTTTTGTTAGTTGAGCAACTGCTACAACTCATAATATAATATATTTTATAAATGTTTTTTAAACCTGGAGAACACCAGTATCAAAAAGCATTTTTTTATTATTGATTTTCAGCTAGATAAAAAACCTTATCACAACTTTCCTTAATCAGTAAAGATACATATTCTATTGAAAATTGAAAATTGATTTTTTGGGATAAAAAAATCCGCTAAAGTTTTATAAAACTTCAGCGGATCAGACATTATAATATCTTTATTTTTTACTTCTTTTTTGCCCAGTTATCTCGCAAACCAACAATTTTATTGAATACTAAATTTTCAGAAGTTGAATCATCATCTACATTAAAATATCCTAAACGCTGAAATTGGAAACGCTCTCCAATATTTGCTTTTTGCAAACTTGGTTCAACATAAGCTTCTATTTTTTCTAAAGAATCTGGATTTACAAATTCCATAAAATCTTTGTCTTTATGAGAGTCTGGTGCTTCATCTAAAAACAACCTATCATAAGCTCTAACCTCAGCTTTAACCCCATGCTTCACAGAAACCCAATGTAATGTACCTTTTACCTTACGTTTACTTTCTTCTGTACCACTACCCGATTTTGTTAACGGATCATATGTACATTGAATTTCAGTAATATTTCCGTCAGCATCTTTTGTGCAGCTATTAGCTGTAATAAAATATGCATTTTTTAAACGAACTTCTTTCCCTAATTTTAATCTAAAGAATTTCTTGTTTGCCTCTTCTCTAAAATCTTCTCTTTCGATATAAATTTCTCTTGAAAAAGGAACCATTCTTGTACCTGAGTTTTCATCTTCAGGGTTATTTTCTGCAATTAAAATTTCTTCTTTATCTTCTGGATAATTTGTAATCACAACTTTTACAGGATCTAAAACTCCCATAACTCGATTTGCTGTTTTGTTTAAATCTTCACGGATTTTAAACTCTAACAAAGCAACATCAATTACATTTTCACGCTTAGAAACTCCAACAGTTTCTATAAAATTACGGATAGAAGCTGGTGTATAACCACGTCTTCTTAATCCTGATATTGTTGGCATTCTTGGATCGTCCCACCCATTTACAATACCTTCTTCAACCAATTTTAATAACTTACGCTTACTCATAATTGTGTAGCTTAAGTTTAAACGTGAAAACTCACGTTGTTTTGGTGGGTTTGGATAATCTGACTTACTATATCCGTATACATTATCACGAAACCAATTGTATAATTTTCTGTGAGGTTTAAATTCTAAAGAACATAATGAGTGTGATATTTGCTCTAAATAATCACTTTCTCCATGCGTCCAATCGTACATTGGATAAATACACCAATCAGAACCTGTTCTATGATGCTCTTTGTACATTATTCTGTACATTAAAGGATCACGCATTAACATATTGTCATCAGCCATATCAATCTTTGCACGTAAAGTATGATCTCCTTCTTTGAATTTTCCATCTTTCATTCCTTGGAATAATTCTAAGTTTTCTTCAACAGATCTACTTCTAAAAGGACTGTTTGTTCCAACTTGAGTTGGTGTACCTTTTTGTTCACGCATTTCTTCTGAAGTTTGGCTATCTACATACGCTTTTCCCTCTTTAATTAATTGAACTGCCCAATCGTATAATTGTTGAAAATAATCAGAAGAATACAGTTCTTTATCCCATTGATACCCTAACCAAGAAACATCTTTTTTGATAGCATCTACATACTCTTGCTCTTCTTTAGCTGGATTTGTATCATCAAAACGTAAATTTACTGGAGCGTTATATCTTTCTCCTAACCCGAAACTAATTCCGATTGCTTTTGTATGACCAATATGTAAATATCCATTAGGCTCTGGTGGAAAACGAAAACGTAAATTTTCTTTTGGCATTCCGTTTGCCAAATCTTCTTCTATAATTTGTTCTAAAAAATTCAATGATTTTTTTTCTTCTGACATTTTCTGTTGCATTTGAATTGCAAAATTACATAAAATTGTTGAAGTGATTCTATATAAAAAACCCTTTCAAATTATAATGAAAGGGTTAATTGATTTGTTTTAATTAGATTCTAAATGTATTTCTGCATCTCCTTTATAAATCCCTGCGCTATCTTTTTTAAAATCTATAATTCTGCAATTTTCAATATTTTCATTTGATGTTGTAGGATCATCTTTAAAATAGATTTGTGTTATTAGTGTTTTATAATCGTTTGTAGTAATTTTATAATGAAAATGTCGTGGACGACCTGGATATAACCCTGGACAAATGCTTTCGAACATATAATTTCCTTGAGCATCGGTATTTACAAATCCTCGTAGTATAATTTTATCAGCAGTATAATCACTAACATTACCGTCTCCAACAAGATGATATGTTCCTCCATTATCTGCATGCCAAACTTCAATCATGGCGTTGGCTAATGGTTTACTTTTGTCTGCTCCACCATATAATTTACCTGAAACTATAATTTTATCTCCTGGTAAATTTTGTGTGTTTAAATTGGTAATTCTCGATGTTCCGCTAACGTAATAAGGCCCTAGCATATCTGCTTTAGTTACCCCACAATTATTAGCATCAGAATTATTTACAATATCATTTTCATTATTTGAACATGAAATCAATGATGTTGTTACTATTGGAGCTGCTACAACTCCAATACCTAAGTTTTTTAAGAATTTTTTTCTATCCATGATTAATAATTTTATTGTTTTAGTATTTTATACTTTAAAATTTCTTCTTCTGTCATCCAATGAATACTACTTGCTGGTGCTGCATTAATTGTAAAATAATAGAATGCTTTTGCATCTACATCAATAAAACCTATAGATTTGTAATAATTTATATATGGTAAATGGTTCGAGTGACCTACAGGAAAATCTGTAGCAGTAGCATTATTTCCCGCCCAAGAATGAACACCAATTCTAGTATTATTAGCTCTTGTTCGTTTTATACCTGCTAAGAAAAAATCAACTCCTCCTGAAGCAATTTCTGCATTATCTAATAAATGAATACTAATATTTAAATCGTGTACTTTTTTAGATAGTTTTAAATTAACCTCATCATCTGATGATCCGTCACAATTTTTAATATTTATTGTTTTTACATTGGGATATTTAGCGTGTAATTTATTGAAATTAACTAAAGATGAACTATTTATAGTTCCGTTCATTTCTATTGTTATATTGTCTTCTAAAATTTTAAATATTCCAAAAGTATTTTTTGTGCTTTCTATAATTTCATTATCGTTATCACTACAACCTGTAAATGATAAAATAACTAATACTATAATTAATTTTAATGTTTTCATTTTTCTGTTTTTATATTTATTTAATTAAAAAAGCACATACCTCTATAATTTACCGTTTAAGTAAACTACCGAAGTATGTGCTTTGAACACAACGCTATAAATTACACCTCCTATTTCTTCTTCAGCGATGAAATGTAATTTTAAAATGGTTATATAATTAAAACAATTTATTTTAACTATACCCTACTTAATTACCTTTACTTACCTCTTATTAAGTTCCATCTGGTAAGACCGTTGGAAATTTATATTGAGTATCTGTTAACAAGCCATAAATAGTCGCATCAGTAGTTTGTACTTTAGCTTTTGTATTTAACTTCCATTCTTGTGATATTTCGCTTAATCTATTTTCTTGCGCTCCCAAAATAGAAGTCATTGCCCAATAAAAATATTCTGTTGCTTGACAATCATATGTACAAGTTGTATCATCATAAGTATACCAAGCATTTGCTGGATAAGAACTTGGAATTGATGTAAAATTACCTCCTCTTGCTACATCCATAGCGTTTGATAAAGATGTTCCTGCATTTTCTCCAAATATATTTGGATATACTTTAGAATATCCCGCATGTGTAATAATGTGAAAAACTTCTTCTAAAGCTGCATCAAACCTTCCAGTTTTTCCGTTAGTATGCCAAACTGGAATCGTTTCATCATTTCCTAAATCTTGACCTAATCTTCCAGATGGTGGGCTTGATGGCATATCATTTTCTGTTTTCCATAAAAATAAAAAAGCTTTATTCTCTATCATTTTATCAACTACTAATTTATTATCAATAACACCATCTTCGTTATTATCTAAATATTGAGCCATTAAATTAGCTGCATGTAATAATTTAACATCTTCTACTTTTGATGCTGCATATATATCTATTCCAAAAACCACTACTTTTCTGTTAAAGCTTGTCATACCTTCATCAGAATTTTTTACAATAGTAAAATTTGGATCGTTTCCTGGATTAACAATATTTGTACTACCATCTATTACATCATTATTATTAGAACATGATGCACAACTCATCATAATTACGCATAAAAACGCAATTAATAAATTCATTAATTTTTTCATAATTTTAAGAAACTATTTATAGTTATATAAATAACATCAAAATAACAGCCAACCCTATAACTATATGCTTCGTAAAAGTCCGAAAGGAGTTTATTCGGACTTTTTTAGCTTATTTTGATACTGTTTAGGTGTAATTCCCTCAATATTTTTAAAAACAGTATAAAATGTTGATTTTGAAGAAAACCCTGCTTCTTCAGCTAATCCTAAAAGAGATAATTGTTTTGCTTTTGGCGATAATAAAAGTTTTTTAAACTCATCAACTCTAAATTGATTAATAAAATGATAAAAGTTTTTGGCTAAGTTCTAATATAAATATGTATTATCTTTGTTAAAAATATTGATTT
>CAZCHR010000015.1:0-25321 GCA_964498665.1 uncultured Tenacibaculum sp.
AATCTGTCTTTTTTACTACTATATTTTATCTAAATATTAATCGAACTCAGGTTACAAGTATTGGAAATGAATGCCCAAAAAGACCACATTCATTTGGTTTGCTCGATTCCTCCCAAAGTTTCTATTTCAGAATATATGGGTATTTTGAAAGGAAAAATAGCGATAAAGTTATTCAAGACCTACCCAAGTCTGAAGCAAAAACCTTATTAGGGCAATCATTTTTGGTCAAGGGGTTATTTTGTTAGCACAGTTGGATTAGATGAGGATATGATTAAGCGATATGTGAAATATCAAGAGCATCATTGATAAGCCTTATGACCCTATGGGTCTAATCTGAAAATCAAAGCCTCCGTTTTTAACGGAGGTTTTTTACTGAATTTTTATCCTATTGCTTTTTTTAACACCTGATTTAATTTCGGTGTAAATTGCATCAGAAATACCAATTTTTATTTCGACTTCATTAATTGATTCATCATCATTAATTAATTCTACGTAAGATTTTCTGTTTTTATAAATAATGTTTTTCTCTTTAATACTTAATACTTTTTCTTTTTTTTGAAGAGAAAATTCTGCTAAACCAGTAAAACCTGGTTTTAGTTCTGGTATTGAATCTAATACAATAGCACTTGCTAAGTAGTAGAAATTGTTGTCATTTTTAATTAAAGGTTTTAATTCTTTAATTCTTGCCTTTACAATTTTATTATTAAGAGCTTTTATAGTAATACTAAAATTATCACCTTTTGAAACACTCATAATATCTATTTCGGGGATTTCAAATTCATAAACATAACCAACAGGATTAATTATAGTAGCAATAGTACTTCCGTTATTAAACGTATTTCTTTCAGTTACATTTTCACCTTTTTTTATCAAGACATTTAAAACTTCACCGTTTATGGTTGATCTTATTATATTAGGAGAACTTTCAGCATT
Source organism: uncultured Tenacibaculum sp. (assembly GCA_964498665.1). Classification (GTDB taxonomy): domain Bacteria; phylum Bacteroidota; class Bacteroidia; order Flavobacteriales; family Flavobacteriaceae; genus Polaribacter. Next base: position 934 of record CAZCHR010000015.1, read on the forward strand.
TTTAGAATACCCTTTATTCGCTATATTAAAATTATTTTGAGCATTAGAATATTCTAATTTCATTAAATTAAGCTCCAATTCATTTTTTTCTAGTGCAATTTTTGCTATTACTCCTTTGTCGTATAATATCTTGTTTCTAGCATAAGTAACTTTTTTTTGCTTTAAATTAATAAAAGTTGATTTTAATGCAGTTTTGGTTCTTTCAATTTCTTGAGGTATTGGAATAATTCGTAACCTAGCAATTTCATCGTTAATTGAGATATGATCTCCTATTTCAACATAAACGGAGTCTATGATACCTGATATTTTAGGTTGTATAGTTACCATTTCGATAGGTTTAAATTTTCCTAAAAAAAAATTTATCTTGCTAATGTTTCTGTATTTTGGAGATTCGCTAGGTATCTTTTTTTTATCATTTTTAAAAGAAACAATAGTTATAATTGTGGCTATTAAAATTAATATAAAAAGCAGTATTTTCTTATTCATTCTTAAAGTTAATTATTTAATGCTCTTAATGCTTCAACTGGTAATGTTTTTGAGGCTTTTCTAGCAGGTAAAATTCCTGCAATACAACCAGATATTATTAATAAAATAATGGCGGATATTATAATATAGATGTTAATATCTAGAATCATAAAACTACTATTACCACCACTTATTGTTATATACATGTTAATCAAATAAATTAATATAAAACCTATAATTAATCCTAAAATCCCAAAAACTAAGGTTATTATTAAGGCTTCTATTAATATCATTACTTGAATTGAATTTGGGGTAGCACCTATTGCTTTTCTAATACCAAACTCACCAATTCTTTCTTTTACAATTACCGTCATAATATTAAAGATACCCAACATACCACTTACTAGGAAGCTAAGACCAATAAACCATAAAAATAAATTTATAGCATTAAACATTACGTTGAACGATTTTAATGTGTTTTCAATATTATTAAAAAATAATGCTGTTCTATCATTAGGATTTAAGCCTTTATTTTTAGATAAATATGCTTTTAATGTTTTTTGGAATTCGTTAGTATCGGTTTTTGTTTTTAGAGAGAGAATAAACTCGTCAAAATTTATTTTACTACTATAATTTAAAGCTCTTTCAAAAGGTATATAAGTAGTAAGGCTTGAATTGTTAAATAAAGTACCTTTATCGGTAACCCCAATAATTTTATATCCAACATTTTTTAAAAAAAGAATTTTCCCTATACAATTTACATTATTAAATAAATTTTTAGCAATATCATATCCAATAATAATAACTTTACTGTTTTTATCTTTGTCATTAAAAAAACGACCTTTTTTAATTTTAAAAGTTTTAATTTTAAAATAATGTTCATTTACTCCTAAAATAGAAAAACGATTAATGCTTTTCCTTTCAGATGCAATTTTAGGTAGTTTAACATTTACTACTGGCGAAATATTTTTTACTACTTCAAAATTTCTTTTAATAGTTTCGATGTCTAAATTATTAAAAGAAATAAAATCACCTTTTAAAACACCAATATCAGATATAGAAGCTTCTCCAGCAAGAACTTCTATAGTTTTAATAGTATAGTCTGAAAATATTTTTTTCACGCCATTTTGTAAGCCTTTACCTGTACCAACTAATAAAATAAGTAATATTACGCCCCAAGCTACAGTAATACCAGCAATAATGCTTTTGTTTCTGTTTTTATAAATGGAATTTAAAATTTCTGGCAGTTGAAACATTTTAATCTAAATTATAGAAATTACTTTATTTTCAACTTTATAGACATTGCTTTTTGATTTAAAAGTCATTTTTTCATCATGAGTAATAAATAAGATAATCATTTCTTTTTTTACTTCTTTAAGCAAGTTCCAAACTAACTCTTGAGTTTTATTATCCATAGAAGAAGTAGCTTCATCTAAAATTAATATTTTTGGTTTTTTATATAGTGCTCTTGCTAAGGCTATTATCTGTTTTTCGCCTCCAGAAGGTTTCACTCCTTCTTCCCCTAGAATCGTCCAGTATCAGTTTTGAAATTTAGAAAAATAAGTACCTAATTTTAAATATTCTTCACAAAAATTAACAACTTTTTCATCTTGATTAAGATTTTCATCTAGAGTTATATTGTATAAAATATCTCCATTAAATACTTTAATATTTTGAGGGACATAAGAAATATTATCCCTCCAAATACGTGTATCAATTTGATTTAAATGTAAAGTGTCATTTATAATAATACTTCCATTTGTCTGTTTGTAAAATTTTAAAAGTAACTGAGAAAGTGTACTCTTACCACTTCCGCTTTGTCCTTTTAAAAATGTGATTTTTCCTTTAATTAACTCCATGTTTCCAGCTGTAATTAAATAATCTTGACCAGGATAAGAAAAAGAAATTCCTTTTAAATTTATTGAAAATATTTTAGTTATTACTTCCTTAGATGTTTCATTAATTTGATCGCTTCGTTTAGCAAAATCAAACATTCTTTTTATTGCTATTTTACTTTCAATAATTTCAATATTAAGTTGCACTATATTTTTTACAGTGTCAACTATCATAAAAATCAAAGAAATAATAGCGATTAAATCACCAATTTCTAGACTCCTATTAAAAGCTAATAATACAGCGTATGCTATTCCCGATAATATAATAATAGTTCCACAAAGATCAATTATAGTACTTTGATTAATATCTTGTTTAAGGATTTCTAAAATAGATTTTTGAAAAGATCTATACACTTTAATGTTTTTATTAAAATACTTATTCTCTTTATTAAAAACCTTTATTGTTTCAATACCATTAACTGTATCAATATAGCGGGATTCTGTTAACGCATAATTATTAAACATCTTATTCTGAAGTTTTTTAATAACATCATTAAAAAGAAGCGTACATAGATATAGAATAGGAAAAGAAATTAACGTAATTGAAGCAACATGAGTTGAATAAGAAAATAAAAAGATGAATGATATCGCTACAATACATACTTCAATAAATGAATCGGCAATAATTGTTTTAATATTTTTCTGTATTCTTTCTGTATCATTCATCCTAGCAATCATATCACCTTGTTTTTTACTGTCGAAAAATGTTTTAGGCATTTTTAAAAGACGTTTAAAAAAGAAGTGAAACAAACGAATATTAAATCGATAGGCTTGTTTTATAAGAATAATAGATCTTATGTAGTTTAAAATGATAATAACTAATAATAGGGTAAACCAAATAAATAAGGTATTAAAAAGTAAAGAAACGTCTCTTGAGGGTAAAACAACATCCAATAGTTTTTCTGTAAAAACCAAAGTTGTCATGTTTAAAAGAGCGATAATAATACCTAAAAAAACTGCTGAAATATAAAAAGAAGTATCTTCTTTCATCATTTCTAAAATCCATTTAGAATACTCTTTTTTATCTGGTTTTAAATAGGTTTCATTTTTTTTGTTTTCAACAATAAGTATATACCCACTTTTCCATATTTTTAAAAGTTCTTCCTCAGTATATACTTGTATTCCTAATGCTGGATCTGCAATAATAAAGCCCTTTTTACTATAAGAAAAACAAGCTATATAATGTTGAAAACCATCAACGGATTCTGTGTGTAATATAAAAGGTGATTTTATTTTTTTTATATCTTCTAATTCAGCTTTATAAGCCTCTGAAAAGAGCCCGATTTTTTCTGAAGCTTGAACTAATCCTAAAAAAGAAGTTCCTTTAGTGGTTGTACCGCTTATTTCTTTTAGATACTCTAAATTTACATCGCCATTATAATGGCGAAGAATCATTTTTAAACAAGCACAACCACAATCTTTTTGATCGTGTTGTAAAACAAAGTGCTTTTTATACTTATGCATTAACTTGTGCAGCTTTAATGTATCTTAAAATTATCTTTATAGGAACATCGTCATTAATTATTTTTATAAGTTTTTTGTCTATATTATATATTAAATACGTAGGTGTTTTTAGTTCTTTAAAAGTATCATAGAAAACTTCTTCTTTGCACTGTAAAAATGATATGTTTTTTACATTTTTTAAATTATAGTCTTCTCTGTATTTTTTAATCTTATTTATACTGCTAGATGTTACAAATAACACATTAGAGTTTTTGTGTATTTTTTCAAATTTACTAAAAACGATTCCAGATTTTTTACAAAGATTACATTCAGGATCAAAATAAACGATAATTGTTGCTTTATTTTCAGCTAAATTATACTTTGAAAAAACTTTCCCCTTCAGTGTGGTAAATTCAAATAAAGGCATTTTTTTAGAAATATTTCCTCCATTTTTTTTTTCTGTTTTAGTTGAATACTTTACTTTAGTTTCTAATCCTTTTTGAAAAACAAAAAAGAGAGTTAAAAATAAGCTCACTATTATTGTAATGATTATAATTTTTTTCATATTTAAACAAGGTCAAAAAGATACCAAAATAATGTATTATAAAAAGTAAATATGATAAAATACGTTAGATAAGAATAACCAATTAAAGTGTTTTTTTTTAAGTTTGTGTATTTTAAATCAAGAAGTAAGGCAATAAACAATGGGAAAAGGAAGTATAAAAAGCCCGTTTCGGAAACAACACCCCAAAGCCAAGATGAAGTATTTTCTTTTGTAAATAGTTTACTTAATGAAAAATAACTTTCAAATTGTTTAATATCTTTTAACTCATAGTGTTGTTTAAAAGTTAAAAAGTAAATAGCAGAACATATTTTAGGGATTTCGAAGACAATATACCCTAAAAGAGCTGCTTTTATAATAGTTGAAAATTTTATAATATGTAATTTTTTATGAAATAATATAATTACTAAAAATGTAGCTGAAAAACCTAAAACTACTAATAGCATAGGAATTAAAACAAACATAGAATCTACATAAAAAGTATCCCAACCATATGAGGAGTCTCCAGCAGGAGCTTCGAATTGCTTTAATTCTTCTTCAAATTCAGATAAATCAATATCTAATTCTTTATATTCATTATATTTAGTTTCGTATTTTTCATCTAAATGCTTTTGGTATATTTTATCACTCATAACTACATCTGTAGCTATAAAGGAAATTAAATAACTAAATATAATAATTAGTAACGCTATTAAAAACACATTACTATCTAAAATTTTTTCCGTCATATTAATTTTGTTGAAATTGCTTTTTTAAACTCACTTTTTTCTCTAAATCCTTAATCATTTTTTGTTGTTCTTTACTTTCTAGTAAAATGGTATTTTTTTTCCAATATTCTTCATCATATTTCATAGGAGAAAACAAGTCGCTATTCCATTTAATGCCAGAAGCCAAACTCTCTACACTTTTAGTGATTATTTCAGTGAATAGTATTTCTTGTTTCGTGTAGTAAAATTTTTCACCTCCCCCCCCTGTATTGCTATAGTCAAGAACCATATTAAGGCTTTTAGGTACGCTGCATGAATAATAGTTTAGATACATTTTATTGTTGTACTCAATATATTTTAAATTTATTTTATAATGCACAGGTGTTCCATATACTATACTATTCCTAAGTTTAGCGTCTTTTGATCCAGCTAACAAGGTGTAATCAAGTTCTTTAATTGCAAAATTATCTTTGTAAATGTAAAACCACCCAATAGGAATATAATGCTTCTTTAATACCTTATTAAGGTTAATCATTTTTTGATTAGGAGTGATTTTTATTTTATAAACTTGTCGATCTCCTTCATAAAGAATAGTGTCTAACGAAAATTTATGTTTTTTAAGAATTTTTTTATCAAAAATAGCTTCTTTACTGTTGTAATTTCTAATAATATTTTGATTTCCATTATAGAATTTTACTCCGTATTTTGTTCTATTCTTATGACCATTAAAAATTTTAGTCAATCCATTTGACTTGTAATCATTGTGTTTTATAGCCCTAGCCAACTCATTTTTAGAAACAGTATCTCTTATTTTTCTCCTTTTTTTTCCTTTATATATATTATATTTTTTCTTTTTAGCACTTATTAAATATAAAAAATATAAATGCACACTATCAATACTCCTGTTGTCAGAACTGTTTCTTTTTGCATCAATATTTAAATTAATTTTAGCTTCTTTACCGAACTTTGTATTATCATACATCGTTATTCCAGCTTCGATCAACCATTTGTATTCTTTTTTGTTTTTTTCAGTATGACGTAAAAACCCTTTTGCTATGAAAGGTTCGTTAGGGAAATTATTAGCATAATTTTCAAATACTTTATTTATAATCTGATTGGCAGTTAAATCACTTTTATGACTATTAATAGCAACTTCCTCAAGTTCGAAATAAACTCGAGTTAATAAAATAATATCATTATTTTTTAAAGAATCAAGTTCGATTTTTTTTGATTGATAACCCAAGTGGGAAATTAAAAGAAACTTGCTCTTTATGTTGCTAGGGCTGTTGATAATAAAGCCTCCATCAGAATTACTAATAGAACCAATTGAACTATTTACAACAGATATATTAACATTTTCAATTGGTATGTTTTTTTCAGAATCTAGAATAAAACCTTTAAAAGTAGTTGTTTCTTGAGCTGATAATAAAACGGAATGAAGTATAATAAGGAAAAATAATATTGTTTTTTGTAGCATATAGTAATTTTAATTAATTGTTTATTCTCAAATAAAATTAAACTATCGCTTTAAGACAAGGCATTCGGAAGAAAAGCGATATTTATAATAAAAGAATCTCCTTAAATTTTATTTAAGGAGATTATAGTGTTTAGTTAAACATTCTATCAAGCATTCTGTTACGTCTTCTACACGCTCTCATCGAACCTAAAATACATTTATCATGTTGTCTATTGATACGGTCGTACCTGTTTCCACCAATAATTGTACTGTTTTCTTTTGAACCTAATTTTTTCATTACATTAATTGTTTGTGATAAGTATTATTAATTTAATACTTATCAATTTATAAAAACCATGATTATTTTTAGGCCACCCATAGCTTTATGACCATTTTTGCAAAAATATTTTTGAGGTTGTTATCAATTTCATATAGTCTAGCTAAGAATGCTTAATAAGACTAAACAATAATAGTAATTATTTGTGTAATTTTAAGGTAAATCTTTTATTTGTTTTGGTTTTTAGCGATTTAATTAAGTTTATAGTTAATGTGTTGCTCGTCTAAAACTTTTAAAAACTCACTAGAAATTTTAATTTTTGTAGTTCTACTAGGTAGACTTAGTTCTATTTTTTCTTCTGCATCCCAAATCGTAAAATTCAATGCTTGACTTCCTTTATTGGTTGCAAATAAATGTTGTAAATCTTTTATTGTGTTTTCTTTTATGTCGTGTAAAGGCATTTTAATTGTTACCTTTTTACACATTTTATCCATAATATCATGGAGTAGTAAAAACTCATTAAAACCAATTCTTGGGTCACCTTTAACACCTTCTTTATTAGTCCATCCAGGTTTAATGGTTGACTTAACAAATAAGAAGGAATTAGGAACTAAGAAATGTTTGAATTTTAAATATTCTTCACCAAAAATTCTAAATTCTGTACTTTCATTATAATCTTCAATAATAAAAGTAGCCCAACCTTTACCAGCTTTTGAAACTCGATGTTGTACATCGGTTACAATACCTCCAAAAGACAATCCCATTCCTTCAACTTTATGTAGGTCTTTAAAATGAGAAAGTGTAGCATTACAAAACTTTAACTCGTTTTTAAAATCATCTAAAGGGTGTGCAGAAATATACATTCCTACCACTTCTTTTTCTTGAGCTAACAATTCCATGGTTCCCCAAGTATCGCATTGTGGAATTATCGGTTCAGGCATTTCTTCTTCAGAGGCTTCTCCAAATAAAGAAACTTGAGATGAATTTTGATTTTCTTGATACTTGTTTCCAAAACGTAAGATTTTTTCTAAAAACTTAGCGCCTTTTTCATCTTCTACAAAATATTGTGCGCGATGTGTTCCATTAAAAGAATCAAAACCTCCCGCTAACACTAAACCTTCAAAGGCTTTTTTGTTCGCAACACGTAAATCAACACGTTTAGCTACATCAAAAATTGATTTAAAATGACCATTTTCTTTTCGCTCTTCTATAATAGCTCTTACAGCAGAAGCACCTACACCTTTAATAGCTGCCATTCCAAAACGAACAGCACCTTCTTTATTTACTGAAAATTTAGCATACGATTCGTTTACATCTGGACCTAAAACTTCAAGCCCCATACGTTTACATTCTTCCATGAAAAATGAAACCGATTTAATATCGTTCATGTTATTAGAAAGTACTGCCGCCATGTATTCAGCTGGGTAATGTGCTTTTAAATAGGCGGTTTGATATGCGATCCAAGCATAACAAGTGGAGTGTGATTTGTTAAATGCATAAGATGCAAATGCCTCCCAGTCTGTCCAAATTTTTTCTAGTTTTTTCTCGTCATGACCGTTTGCTTTGGCTTGCTCTACAAATTTAGGCTTCATTTTAGCTAGTACCGCAATTTGCTTTTTACCCATTGCTTTACGTAATACATCGGCTTCGCCTTTTGTAAAATCTGCTAATTGCTGAGAAAGTAACATTACTTGCTCTTGATATACCGTAATACCATAGGTTTCTTTTAAGTAGCCTTCCATTGCTGGTAAATCGTACTCAATAGCTTCGTCGCCATGTTTTCTTCGGATAAAAGAAGGAATGTATTCCATCGGACCTGGACGATACAAGGCATTCATTGCAATTAAATCGGCAAAAACAGTCGGCTTTAATGAACGCATGTGTTTTTGCATTCCAGGAGATTCATACTGAAAAATACCAACGGTTTCTCCTCGTTGGAAAAGCTCGTATGTTTTTACATCATCAATCGGAAAGTTCTCTGGATCTAAATCTACATCATGTCTTGCTTTTACAATCTTTACGGTGTCTTTAATTAGGGTTAAAGTTTTTAATCCTAAGAAATCCATTTTTAGTAAACCAGCATCTTCTACTACCGAGTTGTCAAACTGAGTAACATACATGTCAGAATCTTTTGCAAGAGCAACAGGTACAAATTTAGTAATGTCGTCAGGAGTGATAATAACTCCACAGGCGTGAATACCTGTGTTACGAACAGAGCCTTCTAGTATTCGAGCTTTGTTAATGGTTTCTGCCATTAAATCTGAACCGTTAGATAGTCGTTTAAGTTCGTTAACTAGTTCTATTTCTTCTGCACGAAGTTTTTCTTTTAATGTTTTTTCGTCTAAAGAAAATATTTTCTTTAGCTTCATTCCAGGTATTAACTTGGCAATTCTATCGGCTTCGAATAAAGGTAAATCTAGTACACGGGCAGTATCACGAATAGAAGATTTTGCAGCCATGGTACCATATGTGATAATTTGTGCTACTTGATTAGCTCCATATTTATCAATTACATAGTCCATTACACGACCACGACCTTCATCATCAAAATCAATATCAATATCGGGCATCGATACACGTTCAGGATTTAAGAAACGCTCAAAAAGTAAATCGTACTTAATTGGGTCGATATTGGTAATCCATAAGCAGAAAGCAACTACGGATCCCGCAGCAGAACCACGTCCAGGTCCTACAGATACATCCATGTTACGAGCCTCACGAATAAAATCTTCAACAATTAAGAAGTAACCTGGATATCCTGTTTTTTCAATAACTTCAAGCTCAAAATCTAAACGTTCTCGAATACTCTCGGTAATTTCTCCATATCGTTTTTTTGCACCTTCGTAAGTTAAATGGCGTAAAAAATTATTTTCACCTCGTTTACCTCCATCTTCATTGTCTTTCTCGTCTTTAAATTCATCAGGAATATCGAAAGCAGGTAATAATACATCACGTGCTAGTGTAAACGCCTCTACTTTAGCTACAATTTCTTGAATATTGATAATAGCTTCTGGAAGGTCAGCAAACAAAGTTTTCATTTCTTCTGAAGATTTGAAATAATATTCGTCATTCGGTAAACCATAACGATATCCTCTACCTCTTCCTTTTGGAGTAGCTTGTTTTTCACCATCTTTTACACATAATAAAATATCATGTGCATTGGCATCTTCTTTATCTAAGTAAAAAGTATTGTTGGAGGCAACAACTTTTACATTGTGTTTTTTAGAAAACTCTAAAAGTGTTTTATTTACCACTTTTTCATCCTCTTGATTATGACGCATTAATTCGATGTATAAATCGTCACCAAATTGTTCTTTCCACCAAAGCAATGCTTCTTCAGCTTGAACTTCCCCAACGTTTAATATTTTACTAGGAACTTCTCCGTATAGGTTTCCTGTTAAAACAATAATGTCTTCTTTGTATTTCTTGATAACTTCTCTATCAATTCTTGGTACATAATAGAATCCATCTACAAATGCAATAGAAGACATTTTAGCTAAGTTGTGATACCCATTTTTGTTTTTTGCTAATAAAACAACTTGGTTTCCATTGTCTTTTTGACTTTTGTTAGTATGATCGTTACAGACATTAAACTCACAACCAATAATTGGTTTTAAAGTATTTTCAGATGGCTCTTCGCCTTTTTCAATAGCTTCTTTATTAGCAGCTTCTACTGACTTGTTGTGTTTTAGTACTGCTTCAACAAAATGAAAGGCTGCCATCATATTAGCAGTATCTGTCATTGCTACAGCAGACATATTATCTTTGGCTGCTGCTTTTACAATATTACCAATTTGAATGGTAGATTGTAATACAGAATATTGCGTATGATTATGTAAGTGGGCAAATTGTACGTTCTCTAGTTCGGCTAATCCTTCTGAAGTAGAAATTGTATTTTCAACTTCGTTTTCAGATGATTTTTGTTGACGAATTTTTTCACTTTCCCTTTTAAGGTTTAAGTGTTTTAATCCGATAACTTGTGTTGTATTTGGATTTGCTTCAATGAAGTTGTCTAAATAATTATCATCAGATTGTAGTTGTTCTTTGGTGTATTGTCGTAAACGAATTAGTTCTAAGAAACATCTTGTAGTTGCTTCAACATCGGCAGTTGCATTGTGAGCTTCTCCAAAACCAGTTCCAAATAAATGGTTATGAAGTTCGGTAAGTGTTGGTAGTTTGAATTTTCCACCACGTCCTCCAGGAATTTGACATAGCTTTGCTGTATGCTCAGTACAAGTGTCTAATACTGGTAATTGGGTAAGCTTGCTTTCAACACCTAAACGATGGAGTTCGCAACCCATAATGTTTACATCAAACCCAACGTTTTGACCAACTATAAATTTTGTTTTATCTAAAGCTTCATTAAATAATCGTAGACCTTCGCTTAACTCAATACCTTGCTCAATAGCTAAATCAGTGGAAATTCCATGAATTCTTTCTGCATCATACGGAATATTGAATCCATCAGGTTTAATTAAAAAATCATTGTGCTCTATTAAATTACCTAATTCATCGTGTAATTGCCATGCAATTTGTATTGCTCTAGGCCAGTTATTGGTATCAGTAATAGGAGCATTCCAACTTTTTGGTAGTCCAGTTGTTTCAGTATCGAAAATTAAATACATGAGTGTTGTTTAAATGTTGAAGTGTTTTTTTAGGTAAAAACAAAGTGTAAAAATACAAAGAAATTACGGTGTTTTAAGGAGAAGTTATTAACGGTTTGTGGGGTGTTTAAAGTCTTGATTATCTGTAGGTTATGGTGTTTTTAATGTGTTCAATGTTAAGTTTAGATTAAATGCTAAAAAAAAGAATTAAGAATGGAATTTTAAAAGTATCTTTGCACTTTAATTATAATATTTTTTACAATGAAAGAAGGAACAGTAAAGTTCTTCAATGAATCTAAAGGTTTTGGATTTATTACAGAGTCAGGATCAAACACAGAGCATTTTGTACACGTATCAGGTTTAATCGATGAGATTAGAGAAGGTGATACTGTAGAGTTTGAACTTAAAGAAGGAAGAAAAGGATTAAACGCAGTTAGCGTTAGAGTTTTATAATTCGTATCAAATTTATTTTCTTAAGAGCTTGTTTATCAAGCTCTTTTTTGTTGCGATAAAGTTTGTTTTTTTCTTTTAAATGAAAAATATTTTATACATTTGCGCCCACTTATCACGAGATGGTAAGATTTATTAATAATAAAGGTCGCGTACCTTAAAAATTAAAATTATGCCTGTAAAAATTAGATTACAAAGACACGGTAAAAAAGGAAAACCTTTTTATTGGGTAGTAGCTGCTGATTCTAGAGCGAAAAGAGATGGTCGTTATTTAGAAAAAATCGGAACGTACAATCCTAACACAAACCCTGCAATTATTGACTTAAATGTTGATAAAGCTGTAGCTTGGTTACAAAATGGAGCTCAACCAACTGATACTGCAAGAAACATTTTATCTTACAAAGGAGCTATGTTGAAAAACCATTTAGCTGGTGGAGTAAAAAAAGGAGCTTTAACTCAAGAGCAAGCTGATGCTAAATTTGCAGCTTGGTTAGAAGAAAAAGCTGGGAAAGTTTCTGGAAAAATTGATGGTTTAGCTAAGGCAGAAGCAGATGCTAAAGCAAAAGCTTTAGAGGCTGAAAAAGCTGTTAACGAAGCACGTATTGCTGCTAATGCTCCTGCTGTTGAAGATAACGAGGATGCTGCTGCAGAAAGCGGATCAGATAGCGAAGAATAAAAACTGTACTACGATGATGCAAAAAGAAGATTGCTTTTATCTTGGCAAAATCGTTAAAAAACATAGTTTTAAGGGGGAAGTAATTATTAAACTAGATACTGATGAACCCGCTCTTTACGAAAATTTGGAATCAGTTTTTGTCGATTTAGGCAATAATCTGGTTCCTTTTTTTATTGAAAAATCTTCATTAAGTAAAAGTACTATGTTTCGTGTTAAGTTCGAAGATGTAGATACAGAACAAGATGCTGACGCAATTATGCGATCTGGTATATACTTACCTTTAAATTTATTACCTAAGCTTTCTGGTAATAAATTTTATTTTCATGAAGTTATAGGTTATACAATTATAGATGTTTCTTTCGGAGAAGTTGGGAAAATTGTACATATAAACGACAAAGCTGCTCAACCTTTATTTGAAATTGAAAATGGTTCTACAGAAGTATTCATTCCAATGGTTGATGAATTTATAAAGAAAGTAGATAGAAATCAAAAAGTAATTGAGGTTGAAACACCTAAAGGGTTGATTGATTTATATTTTGAAGATTAATAGCATAAAAAAAAAAGCAAACTTTGATGTTTTTATAAAACAGGTCAATGATTGCTTTTGATTTGGGGGACGGGAATCACATTAAGTTTTTATGAATAACCTCTTTGTAATTATATTATAAATATAGTAATGATAATTCAAAAAAGAGTCCGAAAACTTCTGAATTCATATTTTTAAGGTGCTTTTTTATAAAAAGTATCTTTTATTTATTCTATAGGAAAAGTGTTTATTTGCTTGTTCATGTCTTAAGTTATTCCTTTAAGATTTTTGGATATAAGCTTACGGCTCTATTCCAAATTATTTTACTTTAATAATGTTATTTTTTTTATTTTAAATTCATAAATAATATTTTATTTAGGTCTTTTTTAAGAATAATTATTAATTAATCTCTCAAGTTTTGTTCAAGAGAAATATTTGTCTCGCTGTAATTTTTAATTAAAAATAGCGTGGAATTAATACTAAATTGAACTACTAGATAGTATTAGTTATTTTTAAGAGACATACTAGTAAGTATCTTGTAGAATGATATATTTGAAGACACATTTATAAGAGAAAAGAGTTTAAATAAAAATAAAAAAGCAAACCTTATATGATTTAATACATATTTAGGATTGCTTTTCTAAACTTAGTGGGGGACAATTATATTGTAAATATAAGTATGCTATTTACTTTTTGAGTTCTAAATTACATCAGTTGGATGATTTAAAACTAAATTTAAATTATTTTAATCCAATTGTTAATGTTGTCAGTAATTATATTGTTTCTTAGCGTTATACTTTTACTTATTTGTTTATTTCCATTTTTAGTTAAAGTGTATTTTTCATCAATGTTACTTTTAATCCAAGTACCTTTTTCTTCACCATTATCTTCTTGACTCAAGTCAATAATAATAATATTATTGTTAGCATCTTTAATTTTATATGTAGTAGAAGAGGTATATTTTCCATTTCTTTATAGCAATGCTTTGCTTCCATTCGCCTATAATAGATGATTTTTCAATTAAACCTTCTTGATTAGAAGAACAGTTAAATAATAATGTTAACAATAATAATGATACAACTTTTTTCATAACTAGCGGTGTTTTAATTTATTGCAATTTACTTCCAATGGATATAAATAGAGTTTTAAATCATTGAAATTGCGTGATTTCGAACCTTTTTGTTGGTTTTTTGTTGATTTTTATAGGTTTTTAATTTTGATACTATTTATAAAAATCACATTATTATTATCTATTAAGTGTTTTAAAACTTTGATTTGGATGTTTGTGAACTAAAATTTATAGAATAATATTAAAATAATTAAAGACTAATGAAGTAATTTATTTTTTAGTGATGTTTAACAAATAATTGTTTTAAAAAGTAGGTAGATTTATGAGTAAATAAAGCCGTATTTTTGTTACTTCATAATTTATCGTAGAAATGAGTTTATTACAAGAGTTAAAAGATAGGAGTGGGAATCAATGCGAACTATGTGCTTCAAAAGAAAATTTATCAATTTATGAAGTTCCGCCAATGTCAGTAGGAGGTGTTGATGGTAGTTTGTTAGCGTGTGCAACTTGTATTGAACAAATTGAAGATGTTGATAAAACTGAAGTAAATCACTGGCGTTGTTTAAATGATTCTATGTGGAGTGAGTTTAGAGCTGTGAAAGTTGTTGCTTGGAGAATGTTATCTCGACTTCGTAAAGAAGGTTGGCCTCAGGATTTATTAGACATGATGTATTTAGAAGATGATGATTTACGTTTTGCTAAAGAAAGCGGAGATCATCTAGATGAAAGCGAAAAAATAATTCATAGAGATGCAAACGGAGCCATTTTACAAGCAGGTGATTCTGTAGTGTTAATTAAAGACTTAAAAGTAAAAGGTTCTAGTATGGTAGCTAAACAAGGTACAGCGGTTCGTAGAATTTCTTTAGATCATGAAAATGCTAAATATATTGAAGGTAAAGTTGGTCCTACACAAATCGTAATTATTACTGATTATGTGAAGAAAATGTCAGAAAAAGAATAGTGAATTTATAAGCATAAAAAAGCTGAGTTTTAAACTCAGCTTTTTTATGCTTATTTTTCAGTGTTGTAATACACTTTGTAAAATTTCATTTTTTTATCTTCATCATAACCTTGTTCTAGGTAATCAGAAGAAGCATCAGGTGCATCTACATCAATTTTAATTTGAATGTTTGTATCAAGCTTAATTTCTGTTTTAAACTTACTTTTTTCTTTTTTTAAAACAGCATCAGAAACTTCAAAATTATTTCTAACTAAAACATCGTTTAGTTTTTCGAAATGTTTTTTATAATCTTCAAACATTCCTTTGTGTTTGTCCTCTTCAAAAACTTCATCTTTAAAACCATGATAATCTACACTTTCATGCTCTTTGAAATAATCTACAGTATTTGCTAAAAAGTTACTTTGTTCTTGTTTTCCGAATTCTGGTTTTATAATTTCTTCAGAAAAATCTTTACACATTTCTAGGTAGTTTTGAGTATGTAAATTACGATCGTCAGCATATTTAACGCTTAAGAAGTTTTTAATCCAATATTGTGCATCATATTGATTATTGTCGACAGATAAAACAACCGTACCTTCAGTATCAGAAGAGTTTAAAATTAAGCATCCTTTGTCTAACTTTTTAGTAGAAATTCCTTTTTGAACCACAACATCAAAACTCTCATCATCTAAATAAGTTTGAAAGAAATCTACTTTACTTTCAATTTTAAAAATACCAACAGCTTCAGTTAATACATCTTTATATTCAATACCTTCAAAATAAACAACAATAACATCACCAGTTTTTATGTTGGCTGAGTTTGATTGTTCGTAAAGGTGATTTACAATGTTTTTTGAATGGTCGATAAAAACTTCATTACTATCATCTTCAAAAATATCAGACGTATATTTATTAAGTTCATTTAAACGAACATCTGCATGATGGCTAAAACGATAACTTTGAGTAACTGAGCCGAAAGGTTTTAATAAAAAAGGTAATAATAGCTCGTAACTCTCTTCGTCAAAACGCACTAAACTTTCAGAAAAAGCATTTTGTCCGCTATTGTATTTATTAGCGACTTTATGAATAATACATTTATTAATTTCGGTACGAGTTCTTTTAATCATCTTCTAAAAAATTGGAAGACAAAAATAGAAAATCTAAAGCTTTAATTTTAGTTGTTCAGGAAGTAATTTAAAAGTCTTACGATGATAAGGTGTAATTCCTAATTTACGAATAGCTTCTCGATGTTCTTTTGTTGGATAACCTTTATTTTTTTTCCAATTATATTCCGGGAATTCTTGATGAATTTTTTCCATGTATTCATCACGATATGTTTTTGCTAAAACAGATGCAGCAGCTATACTCATAAATTTAGCATCTCCTTTTACAATAGTTTCATGCGGAATATTTTTACAAGGTTTAAATTTATTTCCGTCAACAATAATGAACTCTGGTTGTGTTGACAATTTTTCGATAGAACGATGCATTCCGGTAATTGATGCTTGTAAAACATTTAATTCATCAACTTCTTGATGGTTGATAAATGAAACGCCAAAGGCTAAAGCATGCTCTTCTATATATGGACGAAGCTCTTTTCTTTTTTTTTCTGAAATTTGTTTAGAGTCATTAAGAAAATCATGATGAAAATCTTCGGGTAAAATTACAGCAGCAGCTACAACAGGTCCAGATAAACAACCTCTACCAGCTTCATCGGTTCCTGCTTCTAAAGTAAATCCACTATAATTTAATTTCAACATACTACAAATTAACAGTTTTCAAAGAAATTAATCTGTTTTTTTGTCGTTTAATTATTTTATTTTTGCTGTTATGAAGAAATTTTTTTTAGTGTTTTTTTGTTTGATAAGTATTCAAGTGCTTTTTTCTCAAATTAGACCAAGTATTGATAATGGTTTTGGAGGAAGAGGTAACTTAGGAGGTTTTAATCAAAGTACAGATTCATTACCAGACAATGAAATTAAAGTAAAACTTAGCGGAAAAACAAAATACACTGATTATAAAATTATATCGCATAAAAACGATACTACTATTGTTGATACTACACTTACTATAAAAAAATATTATAAATTTAATTTTTTAAGAAAAGATAATTTTGAGTTATTAGCTTTTCATAATCAAGGGCAAACATTTAATAATTTAGCATATAATTTTAATAACATTTCTCAATTTCCAGATATTGGTTTCAGGGCAAAACAATTTAATTATTTTTCAATAGATGATGTAGATTATTATCATGTACCAACTCCAACCACAGAGATATTATATAGATCTGGTTTAGAACAGGGTCAGGTTTTAGATGCATTATTTACAACAAATTTTTCGAAAAGATTTAATATAGGCTTTGCATATAGAGGCTTACGTTCTTTAGGAGCATATAGACGTTCGTTATCTAGTTCAGGAAGTTTTAGATTTAGTTTTAAGTATGAAAGCCCAAAAGGGCAATACGCAATTAGAGGACAAGCTGTTAATCAAGATTTTTTTAATGAAGAAAGTGGTGGTTTAACAGATGATTCATTAATTGGTTTTATAAATAATGACCCTAATTTTAGTGATAATAGAGCAAGGTTAGATGTTAATTTAAACGATGCAGAAAATACATTTGAAGGAAAACGACTGCATTTTGAACATTCATTTAAATTAATTTCAGTAAAAGATACTTTACAGCAAAAAGATTTTTCTAATTTGAAAATTGGTCATTCTTTTACAAGAGATTCTAAGTTTTATAAGTTTAATCAATCTGCTCCTACGGAAGAAGTTTTTGGACTGAATAATGTTTCTGGAGGAATAAGTAATAAAGTTAATCATATATCATACAATAATCAGCTTTTTTTAGATTTTAATTCTAAGTATGTATTAGGTAAATTTAGAGTTAAAACAGATTATACAACTTATAATTATGGTTATGATAATTTGCAAAATAATACAGTTACTACTATTACTAAAAATAGGTTGAAAGGTGATGCGGTTTCTTTTGGTGCAAATTGGAACGGAAAAGTGAAAAACTTTTATGTAAATGCATCAGCAAATATTACACCAGGTAGTGGGAGACTTTCTGGGAACAATATAAAAGCAGAAGCTTTTTATAAAAAAGATAGTGTATTTACCATAAAAGCTCGATTAGGAATACATAATAAATTACCAAATTTTAATTTCTTATTATTTCAAAGTAATTATAATGATTACAATTGGGAAAATGATAATTTTTTTGGTGCAGTTGGTACCCGAACCTTAGGTGGAGATATTACGTCTAAATGGGGGAATGCTTCTGTTGATATTACGAATATTGATAATTATACCTATTTTAATGAAGAGAGCAAACCACAACAATATTCTGGAAGTGTAAATTACCTAAAAGCAAAAGTTTCTAAAGAATTTAAGTTTGGTAAATTTGGATTAGATAATACACTAATGTATCAGAAAGTAGCAAACGGGAGTAATGTTTTTAGAGTTCCAGAGTTAGTTACAAGGAACACCTTATATTATTCGGATGATTGGTTTAAAGGAAATCCTTTGTGTGTGCAAATAGGAGCAACGTTTAAATATTTTTCTAAATATAAAGCAAATGCTTATAACCCTTTATTGGCAGAATTTAGGTTACAGAATGATACTGAAATAGGTTACCCTACAGTTGATTTGTTTTTTAATGCAAGAGTGCGTAGAACACGTATTTATTTTAAAGCCGATAATGTAAGTTCTTTCTTTTTTAAGAAAGATTATTTCTCTGCACCTGGATATCCTTACAGAGATTTCTCAATTCGTTTTGGATTAGTTTGGAACTGGTTTATTTAATATTTATAAAAAAATAAGTTAAAGGTCTTATGTTAAATATTTCTGCATTATTGGTAAAAAACGATTCGGAATAGAACTCTCTTTTTTGTCAATAATTTTAAAACCTTGACTTTTATAAAAATCTACAGCATTAGGATCGGCTAGTAAAGTCATTGTGTCTGCTTTTAATTCTTTCGATTTTTTAATAGAATGCTGTAATAACTTTTTCCCAATTCTTTGTCCGATAAATTCTGGAAGAATAAATAACATTTCTAACTCAATAGAATTCCCTTTAGGTTGATTTAAAGCATAAAATCCAGCTGTTTTGTGATTTACAATAAATTTATAAATCATCATATTTTCAATCATTTTAGGAGTAATAGTTAAGTCATTTCTCCAGTTTTCAACTTGTTCTTTAGAATATCCCCAATAAGCTTTTGATGTTAAAGCTATGTTGGTTAATAGTTCTGAATCTTCTATTTCTGATTTAATTATCATAAAAAAGAAAACCTCACTTTTAAAAGTGAGGCTTGATATTATTTTTTTACTATTTCTCTTATTTTAATTCTAAAAGCAGCGAATAATAATGTCATAAACGGACTTAGGTAATTAAATATCGCATACATTGCGTATTCGCCTACACCAACACCTAAAACACCAGCTTGATAAGCTCCACAAGTATTCCAAGGGATTAATACTGAAGTTACAGTTCCTGAATCTTCTAGGGTTCTACTTAAGTTTTCAGGAGCTAATCCTTTATCTTCATATGCCTTTTTAAACATTTTTCCAGGTATTACTAATGCTAAATATTGATCGGAAGCAATTACATTTAAACCTAAACAACTAACTACAGTACTTGCAAATAAACCAAATACAGAAGTAGCTATTGATAATAATGCTTTTGTAAGTTTAGCCAACGCTCCAATAGCGTCCATAATACCACCAAATACCATTGCGCATATAATTAATAAAATTGTCCAAAGCATTCCTAAAATTCCTCCTGAAGAGAATAACTCAGTTAGTTTGTCATTATCAGTTTTTATTTGAGTATCAGTCCAGATTGAAGTTAAAATAGCACTTATTTTAGAATCTGATAGATTGTTTAAAACATCACTTTGAAAAATAAAAGCAAAAATAGCAGCTAATAAAATACCAGTACCTAATGCAATTAATGGTTTCGTTTTTAATAAAATCATTGCAATTACTAGAGCTGGTACTAAAAATAACCACGGTGAAATATGGAATGTACTTTTAATACTTACCAATAAATTACTTACATCGGCACTTCCAGTAGTGTCAATAGTTGCACTTAAAATTGTAAATACAATTAAAGTAATTATAATTGTAGGTACTGTTGTATACGCCATATATTTAATATGGGTAAATAAGTCTGTACCTGCCATTGCGGGTGCTAAGTTTGTAGTATCAGAAAGAGGTGACATTTTATCTCCGAAATAAGCTCCAGAAATTACAGCCCCAGCAATCATTCCTGTAGGAATACCTAAAGCACTACCAATTCCAACTAAAGCAATACCTACAGTTGCAGAGGTTGTCCAAGAACTACCTGTTGCTATAGATATAATTGCAGCAATAATTACAGATGCTGGTAAAAATATTTCAGGACTTAATACTTGTAAACCATAATAAACCATTGCAGGTATAATTCCGCTTACTAACCAAGTTCCAGCTAATGCACCTACTAAAAATAAAATCATAATTGGTACAAAAACACTCTTCCAGTTTTCCCAAATTTCAGCAATCATAGTTTTAACAGAAACGTTATTAAATAAACCTACTGCTGTTGCTATAACTCCTCCCATTAATAAAATATATTGATTAGAGTAATCTCCAAACCAAGCTCCGTCTGCATAAAAAATATTATAAGCTAATAAGCCCATTAGTATAAGAACTGGGGTTAAAGCTTCCCATATATTAAGCTCTTTATTATCAATGATTTTTTGATCTTCTATATCTATTTCTGATAGGTTTTTATCGTTGTGCATTGTGTTGTTTTTTCGGTTTGTAATGTTACGATTTTACTAAGAATTACACAAGTGAAAACCGTTTACTACATTTGTGTTCTATGGATTCATTAACACAAATTGTTTTAGGTGCTGCTTGCGGAGAAATTATACTTGGAAAAAAGATAGGAAACAAGGCTTTATTGTTTGGAGCTATTGGTGGTACCATACCAGATTTAGATGTTTTTATAGGCGGATGGTTGTATGGTAATGAAATAGATGCAATGGCTTTTCATCGTGGATTTATGCATTCTATCTTATTTGCCGTTTTTGGGCCATTTTTTTTTGGTTGGATTACTCATAAATTCTATGATAAAGGAAAACGAAAAAATACAACGACTCTTAAAGATTGGATTTTTCTTTTTTTCTTATCAATATTTACACACCCGCTTTTAGATAGCTTTACACCTTATGGAACACAATTATTTTTGCCTTTTTCTGATTATAGAGTTGCTTTTAATAACATTTCGGTTGTAGATCCATTATATACATTACCTTTTTTAGTATGTTTAATTGTTGCAATGTTTTACAATAGAGAACGAACGAGAAGAAAATCTTGGGTAAAAGCAGGAATTTATATGAGTTCAGTATATATGTTATTTACTATTGGTAATAAACTTTACGTAGATTCAGTATTTGAAAAATCTTTTGATAAAGCAAATATTTCATATAGTCGATTTTCTACACAGTCAACAATTATGAATAATGTTTTATGGTATGGAATTGCAGAAACTAAAACTGATTATAAAGTTGGATTTTACTCGTTATTTGATTCAAAACCTGAAATAGATACTATTTTAACAATCCCGAAAAATCATAATTTATTAAATGTAAATCACCCAGATATTAAAACATTAACTTGGTTTAGTAATGATTATTATAATTTAGTTAAAATCGATTCTTCAAAAAATATTGAGTATTTAGATCTAAGATATCCTTTATTAAATCCTAATGATGTTGGTACATCTGTATTTAAATTTGAATTAAAAGAAAAAGATGATCGTTGGGATATGGTTCCGTTTTCAGGTAAGCGTCCTTCTAAAGAAGATTTAAAAGAGTTTACAAAACGTTTTTGGGGTAAATAAAAGCGCCATTACTACTTAAATACCCCATTGTTTTCCAAAAAAATGTGTGTTAACTATATAAAATATAGCTTAAGATATAATGGCATTAATTATTTTTTATACAAAAACAGGTTCGTCTAAAATACCAATTTCTTGCATACAGTTTTTCATCATTTCGTAAGTACGTTTAATATCATTATCTAAACCTATAGAGAAACGAATTAATCCATCAGTTAATCCCATTTCTGCTTGTTCGTCTTCTGGTATTTCTGATGACGTTGAGGTTCCTGGAGCAGAAAATAATGTTTTATAAAACCCTAAACTTACTGCTAAATATCCTAAATTAAGCTCTTGCATTAACTCCATTAAAGCATTTGCTTTGTCTAATGAACCTGCATCTATTGTTAACATCCCTCCATAACCATATTCATCATTCACCATAGATTTATATATTTCATGTGAAGGGTGCGATTTTAAACCTGGATATACAGTTTTTACTCCGTCTGCTTCAAACTTTTCAGCTAAAAAAGAAGCGTTTTTACTATGTTGTTTCATACGGATGTGTAATGTTCTCATGTTTTTTAAAATAGATGAAGACCGTAAAGAATCCATTGAAGAACCTAATAACATACTTGCTCCGTCGATCACACTTTTTTGAGAGTTGATAAAATCTGTTGAAGCACAAACAACGCCTCCCATAGTATCGGAAGATCCGTTTATAAATTTTGTTAAACTATGAATAACTATATCTGCTCCTAATTTTGCTGGAGAAATACATAGTGGAGAAAAAGTGTTATCTACCACTAACTTTAAATTATGTTTTTTAGCCAAGGCAGACAATCCTTTTATATCTGCTACTTCTAATAACGGGTTACTAATTGATTCGCAATAAATTATTTTAGTGTTTTCGTTAATAGCAGCCTCTACCATTTTTAAATTAGTAATATCTACAAATGAAGTATTAATATTCATTCTTGGAGTAAAGTTTTTTAGAAAAGCATAGGTTCCTCCATAAATTGTTCTACTGGAAACTACATGGTCTCCTGCACCACAAATTTGTAATATAGTAGCTGTAATTGCTCCCATACCAGAACCAGTTACATTTGCTGTTTCAGTACCTTCCATAGCTGCTAAAGCTTCACCTAAATATAAATTTGAAGGTGAGGTGTGACGAGAATATAGATAGCATCCATCAGTATTTCCTTCAAAAGTATCAAACATTGTTTTTGCTTTTAAAAAGGTATATGTTGATGAATCGGAAATGGAAGGGTTTACACCTCCGAATTCTCCGAAATATTGTAGGTCTTGAATGTTGTTAGCTGGTTTAAATTCCATAGTTGTTAGTTTTATATTACAAATCAACAATGAATAAGATTAATAATCAATTAAATTAATTTAATATGGTTTTTTTATCTATATTTATTTTAATTTTTGGTTTTTAAAATTAAATAATTAAATAATAGTCATTTTTATAGAAAATCTTTCAGATGAAATTAGATTTAATAGATAAGAAACTCATCAATTTACTTCAGAATAATAGCAAGCAAACAACAAAACAGCTTTCGTTACAGTTAAATTTATCTGTAACAGCTATTTATGAGCGTGTGAAAAAACTTGAGAAAGAAGAGGTTATAAAAAAGTATGTGACATTGATTAATAAAAATAAGGTAGAAAAATCTTTCTTAGTTTTTTGTCATCTTAAATTAGAAAAGCATACAAAAGAATATATTACAGTTTTTGAGCGAGAGATAGATAAGTTAAAAGAAGTAACAGAATGTTTTCACGTAAGTGGAGATTACGATTACATTTTAAAAATTTATGTAAAAGATATGGAAGAGTATCGTGAATTTATGATTAATAAATTAACTGCTTTAAAATATATTGGTAGTACTCATAGTATTTTTACGATAGGTGAAGTTAAGAGTTCAACGGCGATTACTTTATAGAGTTTCTTGTTGATTTTTATAAAATGAATCTGCTTGAAGTTTCATTAAATTACGAGCCATTTTCTGTTTGTAATTGTAAAGCTCTTCTTCAGTTTTTAAATCAGAATAGATTTTGTTATTAATATCAATATCTGTGCTTAAGATAGCTTCTCGTTGATGTACTTGTTGTTGAATCCAAGTTTTTATAATTGATTCTTGATTTTCTAATTTATAATCATATTCTCCTTTAGAGCTAATTAGTTTAGAAAATATAGGTAAAGTTTCAATCGCTAAAAACAAAAGAAAAATAAAAAAAGAAGGTAGCCATGGTAATTTTTTTAGTGCATTTATTCGTGCCATTAATCCATCGAAATTAGAAATTATTGGTTGTGTTTTTGCTTCAGTATTTTTTTGTTGTTCAATTAAAGTGGTAATAGCATTTTCTTTTTGAGTGATTTTTTCAGAATTTATTGGTTTCAAAATTAGTTAAAACTATGCACTTTAGTGCATCTCGCTTTA
>CAZCHR010000016.1:0-25271 GCA_964498665.1 uncultured Tenacibaculum sp.
TGTCACGCAGGGGGTCGCGGGTTCGAGTCCCGTCCAGACCGCAAAAAGCTTCTCTTTTTAAGAGGAGCTTTTTTATTTTAATAAATAATCTATAAATATTTGTTTTTCTCATATTAATTTCTAGATTTGTCTCGTACAACAAAACAAAAACACAAGATGTTACAAAATATTTGGCAAGGTTTCTATTTTTACTTTTATTTCTTTAATAAGAGTTGAGGCTTTGTACCATATTGTTAACACAAAATAATATTATATAAAGTCTCGAATTTCGAGGCTTTTTTTTATGTTTAAAATGAAGAAAAAAATAGCCATACAAGGAGCAGAAGGCTCAAACCACCATAAGGTAGCAATTGATTTTTATGGAAATGATGTAGAATTAAAAGAATGTATGTCTTTTGATGTTTTAGTGGATAGTTTATTAGATAAAACATCAAGTAAAGGTGTGATGGCTATTGAAAACACTATTGCGGGATCTATTATACCTAATTACGCTCTAATTGATAGCAATAATTTACATATAGTTGGCGAGGAGTATTTAAGTATTCATCATCATTTAATGGCATTACCAAATCAAAAAATAAAAGACATTAAAGAAGTTTGTTCGCACCCGATGGCTTTATTACAATGTAAAGAGTTTTTTAAAAAGCATCCACATATAAAGTTGGTAGAAGATGTAGATACAGCAGAAGTTGCTAAAAGAATTTCAAAAAATAATTTAAAAGGAATTGCTGCAATTGCACCAAAAATAGCAGCTGATATTTTTAATTTAGAGGTTATTGAAGACGAAATTCAAACGATAAAAGATAACGCTACTCGTTTTGTAATTATACAAACTGATGAGCCAAATTATGAAATAGATCAAATAAATAAAGCTTCCTTAAAATTTCAATTAGACCATAAAAGAGGAAGTTTAGCAGCTATTTTAAATGTATTAAGTGATTGTAAAATGAATTTAACTAAAATTCAATCATTACCAGTTATAGAATCTCCTTGGAAATATTCATTTTTTGTAGATGTTACTTTCGATGATTATAAAAATTACACCAAAGCAAAGGCAATTATAGAAATAATGGCAGAGGATTTTAAAATTTTAGGAACTTATAAAAACGGAAGAAAATGATTCAGTCAGCAAAAAGATTAGAAACTGTTCAGGAATATTATTTTTCTAAAAAATTAAGAGAAGTTAGGGGTTTAGCTGCATCAGGAAAGCCAATTATTAATATGGGTATTGGCAGTCCAGATTTGCAGCCTCCAATAGAGGTTGTGAAAGCTATTAAAGATAGTTTTAATAATGCAAATGCGCATAAATATCAAAGTTATCAAGGTTTACCAGAATTAAGAAAAGCTGTGTCTAACTTTTATACTAATAAGTTTAAAGTAAATTTCAATCCAAACAATGAAATACTTCCTTTAATGGGAAGTAAAGAAGGGATTATGCATATTTCTATGGCTTTTTTAAATGGAGGAGATCAGGTTTTAATTCCAAATCCAGGATACCCAACTTATACTTCAGTAACTAAGCTCGTGGGAGCAAAACCTATTTTTTATAATTTAAGAGAGGGTCAAAATTGGCAGCCTAACATCACAGAGTTAGAAAAGTTAGATTTATCAAAAGTTAAAATTATGTGGATTAATTATCCGCATATGCCAACTGGAACAAATGCTTTACAAAATACTTTTGAAGAGATTGTAGCTTTTGGTAAAAAGCATCAAATTTTAATTGTTAATGATAATCCATATAGTTTTATTTTAAATGATAAACCTTCAAGTATTTTTCAAGTAGAAGGAGCTAAAGAAGTTGCTTTAGAATTAAACTCTTTAAGTAAAACATTTAATATGGCAGGTTGGCGTGTTGGAATGGTTTTAGGAAATAGTCATTATATAAATGAAATTTTAAAAGTAAAAAGTAATATGGATTCTGGTATGTTTTACGGAATTCAAAAAGGAGCAATTGAAGCCTTAAATCTTTCTGATAAATGGTTTTTAGAACAAAATAAAATTTACAAAGAAAGAAGAGATTTAATATTTCAATTAGCAGATAAATTAGATTGTACTTATAATAAAAACCCAACAGGTTTGTTTGTATGGGCAAAAATCCCAGAAGGGAAAATTTCAGAAGAACTTACAGATGATATTTTGTATAATAAAAATATTTTTATAACTCCTGGAACTGTATTTGGCTCACAAGGAGAAGGATATATTCGTTTTTCTTTATGTGTAACAAAAGAAATTATTAAAGAAGCAATTAGTCGATTTTAAGATATGAAGGTATTTGTAATAGGGGTTGGTTTAATAGGTGGTAGTTTAGCTTTAGATATTCAAAAAGAATATACAGATGCAGTTATCTATGGAGTGGATGCTGATGATACTCATTTGCAAAAAGCTATTGATTTGGGAGTAATACATCATAAAGCTACTTTTCAGGAATTAGATAAAGCAGAAATTGTGATTGTTTCAACTCCTGTAGATGTTCAATTAGAAGTAATTCCAAAAGTTTTAGATTTAGTTAATGATAATGCCTTGGTTTTAGATGTTGGGTCCACTAAAGAACAAATATGTAAAATATTAGAAAACCACTCGAAAAGAAGAAATTATTTAGCAACACATCCAATTGCTGGAACAGAGTTTTCTGGACCTACTGCAGCAATTAAAGGTTTGTTTGAAAAGAAAACGAATATTATTTGTGAAGTAGAAAAAACAGCGTTTAAATTACAGGAAAAAGCATTAGAGATTTTTTCTAAAATAGGAATGAGAATTCGTTATATGGATCCAGTTTCTCATGATAAACATATAGCTTATGTATCACATTTATCGCATATAAGTTCTTTTATGTTAGGTAAAACAGTAATTGAAAAAGAAAAAAACGAACGTGATATTTTTGATATGGCAGGTTCTGGTTTTGCATCAACAGTACGTTTAGCAAAAAGTTCCCCAGCTATGTGGACGCCAATATTTAAGCAGAATAAAGAAAATGTAATAGAAACATTAGAAGAATATATTCAAAATCTTGAGCAATTTAAAAGTTTGATGTTGCAAGATAATTTTTCTGACATTTATCAAGAAATGGAAAATACAAACTACATAAAACAAATATTAAACGGCATAAAATAAAGCCAAAACTAAAGTAAAATGAAAAATACAAAAGAATTAAAAACATGGTTGGATGATATGAAGCTCGCTCATCCACTAGTAATAGCAGGACCTTGTAGTGCAGAAACCGAAGAGCAGGTTTTAAAAATTGCACACGAATTAAAAGATTCTGATGTAAATTATTTTCGCGCGGGAATTTGGAAACCAAGAACTCGCCCAGGAAATTTTGAAGGTGTTGGTGCATTAGGTTTAAAATGGCTACAGAAAGTAAAAGAAGAAACAGGTATGAAAACCTGTACAGAAGTAGCAAATGCAGCTCATGTAAAGTTAGCTTTAGAACATGATATTGATTTATTATGGATTGGAGCAAGATCGACTGTTTCTCCTTTTATTATGCAGGAAATTGCTGATGCTTTACAAGGAACAGATAAGATTGTTTTAGTAAAAAACCCTGTAAATCCTGATTTAGCATTATGGTTAGGAGGTATAGAAAGATTATATACTGCAGGGATTAAGAACTTAGGGGCAATTCATAGAGGTTTTTCTACTTACGAAAAATCTAAATATAGAAATATTCCTGAATGGCAATTAGCAATTGAATTTCAACATAGATTTCCAGATTTACCATTAATATGTGATCCTTCTCATATTACAGGAAATAGAGAAATGATTTTTGATGTTTCTCAAACAGCTTTAGATTTGAATTTTGACGGATTAATGATAGAGACTCATACAGATCCTGGTAATGCATGGAGTGATGCTGCGCAACAAGTAACACCTAATACTTTAAAGAAAATTATGGAAGATTTAAAGATTAGAAAAGAAACAGAAACTGATTCAACATATAGAGAGTCTTTAGAAAATTTAAGAGCTCAAATTAATGTTGTTGATGGTCAGTTAATAGAAATGCTTGGACGAAGAATGCAGGTAGCGGATAAAATAGGAGCTTTAAAGAAAGAGAAGAATGTTGCTGTTTTACAATCTAGACGTTGGAATGAAATTTTAGGAAACATGATTTTAGAAGGAGAATCTAAAGGGTTAAGTGAAGAATTTGTTTTAAAAATGTTTAAAGCTATTCATCAAGAGTCAATCAATCATCAAGAAAAGATTATTAAATCTTAAAAATCATTACTTTTGCCAGCTATTAAATTTAATATGAAATTATGAAAAAAAAACATTTAATTATTCTTACCATTTTTTTAATCTCTTTTTCTATTAAGGGTCAGGAGAAGTTTGGGCCTATAACATTAAAGTATGGTCATGAGATAGAAGATAATAAACAAAAAATAGTTAAGATAGCTGGCGAAGCTAATACTAAAATATACACTTTAGCAACCAAAGGTAAAAAACATTTTATTAAAGTTTTTGACGCTAATGAAATGAGTGTTTTATCAATTAACAAAATTGAATTACCTGAGTTAAAAGGTAAAGATTTAGATTTTGAATCTTTTGAAGTAATAGATGGTGAAGTTTATGTTCTTGGTAGTCTTTATAATAAGAAAAAGAAAGAGTTTAGTTTACTAGCGGTAAAAGTTTCTCCTGAAGGTAAGTTAACAGAGAAGAGTAAAATATTATTTAATACTCCTGTAACTAAAAGAAGAGAAAGAGGTGCATTTTATTTTAAAAAATCTCCAGCAAAGGACAGGTTGCTAATAATGCATGCTACTCTTTTTGATAAAGAAGAGGTTATCCAATATGAAATCAAGTTATTAGATAAAGATTTAAATACTATTACTTCCCACCTTGAAAAGGTTCCTTTTAAAGACAGAAGAGATTTGGAATTCTCTATTTCTGATTTTGATGTAAGTGCAAATAATGATATTTTTTTAATAATTAATGAAAGTTATAGAGATAGGAAACAGAAAAAAAACATTGAAAAATTCGAAATACATGCTTTTAAAAAAGAAAATAATTATGAGAAAGAAATTATTAATATAAACTTTGAAAACAAAGAAGTAATTAACTGTGAAATTTTAGCTACAAACAAAGGGCTTCTTCAGTTGGTTGGTTTTTATTCTAGTGTAAACAAAAGAGGTAAAGCTAATTGGAGGTTAAAAGGTATTTACGCAGGAACTGTTGATATTAATACAAATAAAGTTTTAAATTTAAAGTTTAATGAGTTTGATTATGAAACTAAAGTAAAATTAATAGGTGAACGAAGAGCAAAAAAAGGGAAGGATGTAAAGCCTTTTTATATTACACACAGTTTAATAGAGAAAGAAGATGGTGGTTTAATATTGCTTTCAGAATATCAGTTGATTCAGATAGGGAAAACTCGGGGGTTTGGACCATTAGGTTTATCTCCTATTCAGTTTACTAAAAATGAAGTTATAGTAACTTCTTTGAATCCAGATGGTAGTGTAAAGTGGTCTAATGTTATTGCTAAAAAACAAAAAGCATCTTATACAACATTGTCTGTTGGTTTTTTTGGACTAGCAAACTCTGGAGGTTTATCTGTTAGTGCGGGTATTTCAATACCTATTTCTCAATTAGGTAAAGGACCTGAATACTTAGGGGCTATCCCTATTTATAGGGATAATAAGTTAACTGTTCTTTTTAATGATAATAAAAAAAACGCAGGTATAACAGATATTGAAAAAATAAGATCTTTAGGTAATTATAATAAAGCATTACCTACTGCTTTTTCTTTTGATGATAAAGGTGTAATTACAAGAATTGACCCTAAAGATGTTGAGGAGAAGCGTTTAGTAATAAGACCTGGCGTGTACTATAGAAAAACCCCATCAGAATATATTATTTATTCTTCAAGAAAAGCAAAAGATAAAATTGGAAGAATGATTGTAAAGTAAAAAAGGGGGGATATTAATTCCCCTTTTTTTTATGTAAAAAATTTAAAACGGTTGAATATGGTTTTTTTTATTTTTTCTAGATTCGTTTTTTTATTCTCATCTTTGCTCTATGATAGGAACGGTTTATAAATCGACAGGAAGTTGGTATTCAGTTAAATCTGAAGGAGTTTTATATAAGTGCCGAATTAAAGGTAAATTTAGAATTAAAGGAATTAAAAGTACTAATCCAATTGCCGTTGGTGATAAGGTAGATTTTGATCTTGAAACAAAGAATAATGAAGAAACAGGAGTGATTACAAATATTTATGAGCGGGATAATTTTATCGTTCGTAAATCTGTAAATTTATCAAAGCAAACGCATGTTATTGCTGCTAATATAGATCAGGTTTTCTTACTTATAACCATCAATAATCCTCCTACATTTACCACTTTTATAGATCGTTTTTTAGTAACTACTGAAGCTTATTCTATAAAAACAATTTTAGTATTCAATAAAATTGATTCTTACGAAATAGAACAACGTGCTGAGGTTATGTATTTAAAAGACATATACGAATCTATAGGTTATCAGTGTATTGAAGTTTCAGCAACAGAAAATAAAAACATAGATATTGTAAAAAGCATAATGTTAAATAAATCATCAATGTTTGTTGGGCATTCTGGTGTTGGGAAAACCACTTTAGTTAATACTGTTGAACCTTCTTTAAATTTAAAAACTAAAGAAATTTCAGAACAATTTAAACAAGGAAAACACACAACTACATTTGCAGAAATGTTCGATTTAAGCTTTAACGCTAGAATTATTGACACTCCTGGAATTAAAGGTTTTGGAGTTGTTGATATGGATAAAGATGAGTTAGGAGATTATTTTCCTGAGTTTTTTGCTTTGAAACAAAATTGTAAATTTAATAATTGTATTCATGTAAACGAACCTAAATGTGCAGTTAAAGATGCTTTAGAAAAAGATGAAATTGCTTGGTCTCGTTATAAAAGTTATTTGCAGATTTTAGAAGGGGAAGAAGAACATTATAGAACTGATATTTGGGAGAAAGAAAAAGGTCAAGAATAAATGAAAGCAGTAATTCAAAGAGTTACAAAAGCTAGTGTAACTATTGAAGGTAATAAAGTTGCCAATATTAAACAAGGAATACTAATTTTATTAGGAATTACTAATGAAGATTCTAAAGAAGATATTGCTTGGTTGTCAAAAAAAATAGCTAACCTTCGTATTTTTAATGACGAAAATGATATAATGAACAAATCTTTAATTGACATTAATGGAGATGTAATTGTTGTAAGTCAATTTACGTTATATGCATCGACAAAAAAAGGAAATCGTCCTAGTTATATTAAAGCTGCTAAACCAGATATTGCAATACCATTGTATGAGGAGTTTATCAAAAAAATAGAAACTGATATAAATAAAAGTGTTCAAACTGGTAAATTTGGAGCTGATATGAAAGTGGAATTATTAAATGACGGTCCTGTTACCATTATTATCGATACTAAAGATAGAGTGTAAAATATCATTATGAAATTTATTGATATACATACACATAATCAATCAAAACAAAATTCTGTTACTACAATTTTAAATTGCTATCCTAATTCAAAAGATTTCAGCACTTTATTTTCAATAGGAATTCATCCTTGGCATATTAATGATAAAGAAACAACAAAAGAATTATTATTCATAGAAGAAAAATTACAATTGAGTAATTGTTTGGCTATAGGAGAATGTGGTTTAGATAAGCTGATAGATGTAGATTTTGAATACCAAATAAAGGTTTTTAAAAAACAAATCAAGTTATCAGAACAATATAAAAAACCTTTAATAATTCATTGTGTAAAAGCATATCAAGAAATTATATGTTTAAAAAAAGAATTAAAGCCAAAGCAACCATGGATTATTCATGGTTTTAATAAAAATTATCAAACAGCTTTATCTTTAATTAAAAATGAAATATTTCTATCCTTTGGAAAATCATTAATGGTTTCAAGTAAATTACAAGAAGTTTTTTTTCAAATACCTTTGCAAAAAGTATTTTTTGAAACAGATACTACTATTATTAATGTTGAAGAGGTTTATAAAAAAGGAGCTATAATAAAAAGTTTAGAAATAAATAAAATAAAAGAAGTTATATATCAAAATTTTAATAACATATTTATAAAATGAGTTGGTTAGAGAGAACTGAATTACTTGTTCAAAAGGAAGGGATTGAAAAGCTTAAAAAAGCAAATATATTAATAGTTGGATTAGGAGGAGTAGGTTCGTTTGCTGCAGAGTTTATTGCAAGAGCTGGAGTGGGGAAAATGACAATTGTTGATGGTGATGCTTTCGATGAAACTAATAAAAATAGGCAACTACCTGCATTAGACAGTACAGTTGGTAAATCTAAAACAACTGTTATATCAGAAAGAATTATGGATATTAACCCTGAATTAGAACTAACTGTTTTAACAGAGTTTTTATCTCCAGAAAGAGCTTATGAAATTGTAGATGAAAAATACGATTATGTGCTAGATTGTATTGATAGTATTACTCCTAAAATTAATTTGATAGTTGCTGCTAAACATAAAAAAGTTAAATTAATTAGTTCGATGGGAGCTGGTGGGAAATTAGATGCAAGTAAAGTTGTTGTTAAAGATATTAGTAAAACTAAGAACTGTAAAATGGCACGTACACTTAAGAAAAGATTAAAAGAAAGAAAAGTAAATAAAGGTATTGCTGCTGTTTACTCTGAAGAAGTACAAATTCCAAAAAGTTTAAAGCTAACTGATGGAACGAATTTTAAAAAATCATTTTATGGAACTATTAGTTATATGCCTGCAGCTTTTGGTTTGCAAGCTAGTTCTTATGTTATTAATAAAATCTTAACTAAATAATAATTTCCACGGAAAATGTTTTTTTGTTACATTTGTTAAAATTAATTATTAAAACCCCAATTATAATGAAAAAATCAATTTTAGCAATTGCATTTATTGCTTTAACAGCTTTATCTTGTAAAACAGAAAAGAATAAAGTAACAGCTAATGAAGAGGTAAAAGATGTAAAAAAAGTTGAAAATGTAATCAACTCATATAAAGCAAATATTAAAGAATCTACAGTTACATGGAAAGGTAATAAGCCAACAGGTTCACATAATGGAGTTGTAAGTATAGAAAAAGGTTTGTTAGATATCGAGAACGGAGTTCTTAAGTCGGGTGAATTCGTAATTGATATGAAATCTATTTCTTGTTTAGATTTAGAAGCAGGTAAAGGAAAAGAAGATTTAGAGGATCACTTAAAAAAAGGAGATTTCTTTGATGTAGAAAAATTCCCTACTGCTAAATTTGCAGTTACAAGTTCAGAAATAAAAGATTCTAAATTACATGTTACAGGAAACTTAACTCTTAGAGGAATAACTAAAAGTATTACTATACCTGCAACAATTTCAGAAGCTGATGGTATAGCTACTTTTAAAAGTGATGTTTTTAGTATTGACAGAACAGATTTTGGTGTAACATACAAGTCTAAAAAAATTGACGCGGCTTTAAAAGACAAGTTTATTAACGATTTAATGGAAATTTCTTTTGAGGTTAAAGCTCAGAAATAGTTTATTTTTTTGAATAAAAAAAAGGGTTGATATTATATCAACCCTTTTTTATTTTTCTATATATTTTTCAACCTCAAATAATTCTTTAAAATGATTTAAAAACTTTTGTTTTACTTCTTGTTCAGATATTTTTTTACCAAGTTCTACTTCCATAGATGTTACTGCTTTACCTTTAATTCCACAAGGTATAATATTATCAAAATACCCAAGGTTAACATTGACGTTTAATGCAAAACCATGCATAGTCACCCATCGACTTGCTCTAATACCCATAGCGCAGATTTTACGGGCAAATGGTGTTCCAACTCCTAGCCACACTCCGGTTTCTCCATCGCTTCTTTCACCCTTTAATCCATATTCAGCAATTGTTAAAATAATAGCCTCTTCTAGTAAACGCAAATATTTATGAATATCAGTAAAAAAATTCTCTAAATCTAAAATAGGATAACCTACAATTTGCCCAGGACCATGATAGGTAATATCGCCACCTCTATTTATTTTATAAAATGTAGCTCCTTTTTCTTTTAATTGTTCTTTATTAAGTAATAAGTTACTTAAGTCTCCAGACTTACCAAGAGTATAAACATGTGGGTGTTCAACGAATAAAAAGTGATTAGGTGTAGTTATTTTAGTGTTACCTTTTCTTTTTTCTCGTTTTAAAGAAATGGTATTATTTAAAATTTCTGTTTGTAAATCCCAAGTCTTTTTATAATCTTTAGAGTCTAAATCATTGACTTGAACAATTTTATTCATATTTTTGTATGTGAATTTAGCCCCAAAGGTAGGGAAAAATAGCTATAAGCTGCTACTAATTAGTATAACTACCAATAATTTATGATTAAAAAACAAACCCTTGTATTATTTGTTTTTTCTGTAATTTTCATGAGTAATTTACATTCACAAAATTTATGGAAAAAATCACAAAAACAAAATTTTTCATTTAAGCAAAATGAAAATTTACACATAAAGAATTTTCCTAAAGAGTATTCTTTATTAAATTTAGAGTTAGATAATTTTAAAAACTATTTATCAAGATCAAGCTCAACTACAATTGAATTACCTAATTCTAAAGGTGAATTAAAAAAATTTAAAATAAAAGAAACATCAAATTTAGCTCCTGAGTTAGCCGCTAAGTTTCCTTCAATAAAGTCATATTCTGCTCAGGGTATAGATGATCCTACTGCAGTAGCAAAAATTAGTATTGGATCTGATGGTTTTCATGCAGTAGTTTTTTCAGGGAATGAAAGTACCGTTTATATAGATCCTTATACGAAGAATAGAAAGAAGTATATTGTTTATAATAGAGTAAACTTAGAGGACAAAGAAGATGAGTTTACTTGTGGTGTGAAAGAAGTAGCTCAAAAAAAAATATCATCAAATCCTCAAGAGAGAAGTGCAAATGATGGAAAACTTAGAACCTACAGAATCGCCATTGTATGTAGTGGAGAATATGCAGATTTTCATTTAAACAGACAAGGTGTTGCTTCTTCAGCATCTGATGCTGATAAAAAGGCAGCAGTATTATCAGCAATGAATACATCAATGACAAGAGTTAATGGAGTTTATGAAAAAGACTTAGGAGTTAAAATGATTATTGTAGCAAATAATGATAAGGTTATTTTT
The DNA here is from genome assembly GCA_964498665.1 of uncultured Tenacibaculum sp. GTDB lineage: Bacteria > Bacteroidota > Bacteroidia > Flavobacteriales > Flavobacteriaceae > Polaribacter. The sequence goes on from CAZCHR010000016.1 coordinate 11,120, forward strand.
TTAGATAAAACTCAAGATAATATTACTGATGGAAATGCTGATGCTATGTATGATGAGGTGCAAGTCATTTGTGATAGAGAAATAGGTACATCTAATTACGATATAGGACATATATTTAGTATTGGAGGCAGCGGACTTGCAGGTATAGGTGTTGTATGTGTTGAAGGTCAGAAAGCAAGAGGAGTAACAGGAATAGGTAGCCCAGTAGGAGATCCTTATGATATTGATTATGTTTCGCATGAAATAGGTCATCAATTTGGGGCAAGTCATACGCAGAATAATAATTGTAATAGAAGCAGTACTACATCGGTAGAGCCTGGGAGTGCTTCGACTATTATGGGGTATGCTGGTATTTGTTCACCTAACGTTCAGAGTAATAGTCATGATAATTTTCACGCAGTAAGTATTGCTGAAATGTGGAGTCATATAGAAGATAGGGGTAATTGTGCTACAAAAACTGATACTGGAAATGCAGCTCCAACAGCTAATGCAGGTAATGATGTTAGTATTCCAAAGTCTACTCCTTTTATTTTAAGGGGAAAAGCAACTGATGCTCAAGGAATGTCTAGCTTAACCTATAACTGGGAGCAGATAGACCCTGAAATAGGTTCTATGCCTCCATTATCAATAAATGTTGCAGGTCCAATGTTTAGAGCATTACCCTCAAAAACTTCTCCTGATAGATATATGCCAACTTTATCTACTGTAATTGCAGGAAGTACATCAAATACTTGGGAAGTTTTACCTTCTGTAGCTAGAGATATGAATTTTTCTTTTACTGTAAGAGATAATCACGCAGGTGGAGGTAATTCAGCAAGAGATGATATTAAGATAACAGTAATAGATGCAGAACCTTTCGTTGTTACAGCTCCAAATTCAAATGTTTCTTGGGGCACAGGATCTACTCAAACTATCACTTGGAATAAAGGAACAACCGACGTTGCTCCAATTAATTCAGCTAAAGTAAATATAAAACTTTCAGTTGATGGTGGTTTAACTTTTCCAATATTAATTAAAGGAAATACAGCTAATGATGGTACAGAAGAAATAACAATACCTAATAATCCTAGTAACAATGCTAGAATAATGGTTGAAGCTGCAGATAATATTTTTTATAATATTAATGCATCTAAATTCACTATAGTTCCTGCTACTCTAGATTTTAATATTTCAAATAAGTCAGGAAATATATCAATATGTAATAAAGCAGTAAATCAACAAATTTTTGAAATTGATTATAATACTCTAGCAGGTTTTAATGAAGTTGCTACTTTTACAGTTACTGGAGCTCCTTCAGGAACTACACCAACTTTTACACCTGCAACCATTAATGCAAATGGCGTAGTAAACCTAACTTTATCAAACTTAAATACAGCTGCAGTAGGTGATTATACATTGAAGATTACTGCAACAACAGCTTCTATTACAAAGACATTAGATGTTTTATTTAATGTAAATGATAATCATTGTAAGTCTACAGGTAATACTAGTTCTCAAATTAGTACAACTTTAGTTAATTTTGGAGGTATAAATAATGCATCAACAAAAACCACAGGGTATTCTGATTTTAAAGCTATTAAAACAGAGTTAATAAAAGGAGATAAATACAACTTTAAAGCAAATGTTAATACAGATGGAAATAAAACTGTAAAAACCTATGCTTGGATTGATTGGAATCAGAACTGTTTATTTGATGCTGGTGAAAAGTATGATTTGGGAGAGACTACAAATAAAAATGGAGCTACAGGTAATAGAGGTTTAGAAATAACTATTCCTTCTTCAGCTTTAACAGGTTCAACAACTTTAAGAGTATCAACTAAATTAGCTAGTGCTGGCGCACCAGAATCATGTGAGTTAAATTTTGACGGAGAAGTTGAAGATTATACAATTACAATTACTCCAAGTTTTACATTAACAAATAAAACAGAAGGACAATCTATTTGTAATAAAGCAATATCTCAAGTAGAGTATAAATTAGATTATAAAGTGTTTAATGATTTTACTGAAAATACTACTCTTTCAGCTATTAATATTCCATCTAATGCTAATTTAGTATTTAGCCCTACAAGTATTTCTGCTAACGGAATGATTACTGTAACTATATCTAATTTAAATAATGTAGCTGTAGGTGATTATACAATTAAAGTTACTGGGACATCTACTTCAATGACAAAGTCAGTTGATTTAGTTCTTAGTGTAAATGATAGCCATTGTAAATCTACAGGTAATACAAGTTCTCAAATTAGTATAACTAATGTTTCTTTTAATGGTATAGATAATTCTTCAACAAAGACTAATGGTTATTCTGATTTTAAATTGATTTCAACTAATGTTGTTCGTGGAGAGACATATGATTTAAATGTTAGTATTAATAAAGATGGAAATACAGATGTTAAAACTTATGGTTGGATCGATTGGAATGAAAATTGCTTATTTGATGACAATGAAGGTTTTGATTTATCTACTAGTTATTCAATAAAAATAGCAGATGATGCTATTTTAGGAGCTAAAGTTTTGAGAATTTCTACTAAATTAGGTACTCAAGCAGGTTCATGTGAATTAGATTTTAACGGAGAAGTAGAGGATTATACAATTAACATTGAAGAAAGTTTTGCTACAGATGCAACATTATTTACAGATTTAAAAATGTATCCTGTACCTTTTGCTTCTAGTGGAAAATTAACAGTGAACTTCAAAGTGAAGGTTAAAGATTTGACTATTGTTAGGTTATTTGATTTAACAGGGCAATTATTAGATGTTCAAAATTTCACTACAGTTTCAAGTTCTTTTAACAAGGACATTCAATTTCCTAGAGTTAGTAGTGGTATTTATTTATTACAATTGGAAAATGCAGGAAGGTTTACAACTAGGAAAATTATAATTAAATAATGTAATTTTTTGTATGTTTATATAGATAGCATATTGTGAATTAGTTTAAGAGCCAGAGAATTTAGTTCTCTGGTTTTTTAGTATTTATGTTTTAGTTGTTTATTTTAAAATATATAATCTTGTTTGTGAATTTTGTAAAAAATAATAAAATATTAAGGTTTGCTTACTTTTAGGATATATAACCTTTATCTATTTAACATTAAGTTAGAAGATTATACTCATTCTTTTGAAAATAAAAAAGCCTTTAAGTTAATAAAGGCTTTTTTTGTTGTTGTGTTGTTTTGGAATCTATTTGAATTTTTCACTAACAGGTTTAACTGTTTTGATAATTCTTGCTGCAATTTTATAAGGGTCTCCGTTAGATGCAGGTCTTCTATCTTCTAACCAACCTTTCCATCCTTTTTCTACAGTAATAATAGGTATACGAATAGAAGCACCTCTATCAGAAACACCATAACTAAAGTCGTTAATAGAAGCGGTTTCATGCAATCCAGTTAAACGTTCATCATTATATGCTCCATAAACTGCAATATGTTCTTTGGTAACAGGTCTAAAAGCTTCACAAATTTCTTCATAAACAGCTTGAGAACCACAGGTTCTTAATACTTCATTAGAGAAGTTTGCGTGCATTCCAGAACCATTCCAGTCTCCTTTTACAGGTTTTGGGTGGTATTCAATGTAGTATCCGTATTTTTCAGTTAATCTGTCTAATAAATATCTTGAAATCCAAATTTCATCACCAGCTTTTTTTGCTCCTTTTGCAAATAATTGATATTCCCATTGTCCTGAAGCAACCTCTTGATTAATTCCTTCGAAATTTAATCCAGCTTCAATACATAAATCAGCATGTTCTTCAACAAAATCTCTACCGTGTGTGTTTTTTCCACCTACAGAACAGTAATACATTCCTTGTGGTCCGGGATATCCACCAATAGGGAATCCTAGTGGTAATTGAGTTGCAGTATCCATAATAAAATACTCTTGCTCAAAACCAAACCAAAAATCATTATCATTGTCATCAATCGTTGCTCTACCGTTTGTTTCATGTGGAGTTCCGTCAGCATTCATAACCTCAGTCATAACTAGATATCCGTTCTTTCTTGTAGGATCTGGATAAATTGCAACAGGTACTAGTAAACAATCTGATGCTCCACCAGATGCTTGTTTAGTAGAAGATCCATCGAAAGACCAATGACCTAATTCTTCAATAGTTCCTTGAAAATTTTCGTGTTCTTCAACTTTGGTTTTACTTCTTAAGTTTTGAGTTGGTTTGTAACCATCTAACCAAATGTATTCTAACTTGATTTTTGCCATGATATTATGAGAATAAATTTTTAGATTTATAATTATATGCAAAAATGAATATTTTATGTTAGATATTAAAATTTTAAGGGGTAAAATTATTAAAACTTAACATTAAATTAATTTACCCCCTATTTTTTTAGGGGTCTTTCGTTTAATAAATAAAAATATGTATTTTTGATGTTGAATTTATACTATATATAATGTCAATTTTAAGATTTAATGCTTTACAGGAAGCTTTGCATAGAGAACCAGTTTTAATTGAAGAGAATGGGCGTAGGTCTGAAATGTTTGGGGAAAACGTTTTTAATAAACAAGCAATGCGTCAATATATGACACGAGATGCTTATCAAAGTGTTATTGATGCAATTGAGGTAGGAAGTAAAATTGATAGGAAAATTGCAGATCAAATTGCGGTTAGTATGAAAGATTGGGCTTTATCTAAAGGAGCTACACATTACACACATTGGTTTCAACCTTTAACTGGAGCTACTGCAGAAAAACATGATGCTTTTTTTGATACTATTGATGAAGGGGGGGCAATGGAGCGTTTTGATGGAGGACAGTTGGTGCAACAAGAACCTGATGCATCGAGTTTTCCGAATGGTGGGATTAGAAATACGTTTGAAGCAAGAGGTTATACAGCTTGGGATCCTACATCACCTGCATTTATATATGGTACAACATTATGTATACCTACAGTTTTTGTGGCATATACAGGAGAGGCTTTAGATAATAAAGCGCCTTTATTAAAAGCTTTACAAGCGGTAGATAATGCAGCAACAGCTGTATGTAAGTATTTTGATAAAAATGTATCTAAAGTAAATGCAACTTTAGGGTGGGAACAAGAATATTTTTTAATTGATACTGCTTTGGCAGCTGCTCGTCCAGATTTATTGATGACTGGTAGAACATTATTAGGACATTCTTCTGCGAAAGGACAGCAATTAGATGATCATTATTTTGGGTCAATTCCAGATAGGGTTATGAGTTTTATGCGTGATTTAGAGCAAGAATGTATGTTGTTAGGTGTTCCGGTTAAAACTCGTCATAACGAGGTTGCTCCCAATCAGTTTGAATTAGCTCCTATTTTTGAAGAAGCAAATTTAGCGGTTGATCATAATTCTTTATTAATGGATGTGATGGAAAAAGTTTCTAAACGTCATCAATTCAAAGTGTTATTTCATGAAAAACCTTTTGAAGGAATTAATGGTTCTGGGAAGCATAATAACTGGAGTTTGTCTACAGATACAGGAGTTAATTTATTAAGTCCGGGTAAAACTCCGATGAAGAACTTGCAGTTTTTAACTTTTTTTGTGAATACAATTAAGGCTGTTCATGATTATGAAGAATTGATAAGAGCATCTATTGCAAGCGCAAGTAACGACCATCGTTTAGGAGCAAATGAAGCACCGCCAGCAATTATATCAGTATTTATAGGGTCGCAATTATCATCAGTATTAAATGAATTAGAAAATGTAACCAAAGGAAAGCTTTCACCTCAAGAAAAGACAGATTTAAAATTGAATATTGTTGGTAAAATTCCTGAGATTTTATTAGATAATACAGATAGAAATAGAACATCACCTTTTGCTTTTACTGGAAATAAATTTGAACTTCGAGCTGTAGGATCTTGGTCTAATTGTGCAGGTCCAATGACTGTTTTAAATACTATAATAGCTAAACAATTAAAGGAGTTTAAAATTGAAGTTGATGAATTGATAGAAACTAAAAATCTTAAAAAAGATGAAGCGGTTTTTAATGTGTTGAGAGAATATATTAAAGCGTCTAAAAAAATTCGTTTTGAAGGTGATGGATACGGTGAGGCTTGGGAAAAAGAAGCTGCTAAGCGTGGTTTAAGTAATAATAAAACAACACCAGAAGCTTTAAAAGCTAAAATTTCGGAAAAAACAATCTCTCTTTTTGAAGAAATGAAAGTGATGAATAAGGTAGAAGTGGAAGCGCGTCATGAAATCGAATTAGAAGAGTACTCTAAGCATATTCAAATAGAGAGTAGAGTATTAGGAGATGTTGCTCGAAACCATGTAATACCTACGGCAATACAATATCAAAATACATTAATAGAAAACGTAAAAGGACTAAAAGAAATTTTTGGTAGCGGATTTGAACAATATGCTAAAGAGCAAATTGATTTAATTCAGAAAATATCAAGTCATATAGCGGGGATTAATTCTAAAATAGAGAAGATGACGAATGAGCGTAAAAAAGCAAATAAATTATTAGGTCAAAAAAATGCTGACACTTACTGCAATAAAGTAAAACCATTTTTTGATGAAATTCGTTATCACTGTGATAAGTTAGAGCTTTTGGTTGACGATAATTTGTGGCCTTTAACTAAGTATAGAGAGTTGTTGTTTACGAGGTAATGTCTACTAATAATATTAATTTTAAAAGAACAAGTTCGGAAAATAAAGATTTTGTAGATCTTGTGTTTTCTTTGGATACGTATTTATCTATAATAAACGGAGAAGAAGACTCTTTTTTTAAAGACTTTAATAAAGTTGAAGATTTACAATATGTAATTGTAGTTTATTTTAATAATATAGCTGTTGCTTGTGGAGCTCTTAAAGTTTATAGCACTAATATTTTAGAAATAAAAAGGATGTTTGTAAAGCCTGAATTTAGAGGTAAGAATATAGCTAAAAGCATAATTTCTGAATTAGAGCTTTGGGCATTAGAATTAAACTATAAGTATTGTATTTTAGAAACAAGTATTAAAATGAAGCCCGCAGTTAATTTATATAAAAGTGTAGGTTATTTAGAGATGTTGAAATACGGACAGTATAAAGAGGTAGAAACCAGTATTTGTTTTAAAAAAGAATTAAACAAAAATTAGTAGGTTAACCTTTTGATTTCTTTTAAATTTGCAATCAACAACAACACAACACATGAGTAACGAAGTTTCTAAACGCTACGCACAACGCGGAGTGTCAGCATCTAAAGAAGATGTTCATAATGCAATTAAGAACATTGATAAAGGTTTGTTTCCAAAAGCTTTTTGTAAAATAGTTCCAGATTATTTAACTAATGATAATGATTATTGTTTAATTATGCACGCAGATGGTGCAGGTACAAAATCATCTTTAGCTTATATGTATTGGAAAGAAACAGGAGATATTTCTGTTTGGAAAGGAATTGCACAAGATGCACTAATAATGAATATTGATGATTTATTGTGTGTAGGTGCTACAGACAATATTATGTTATCTTCTACAATAGGGCGTAATAAAAGTAAAATTCCTGGAGAAGTTTTATCAGCGATTATAAACGGAACCGAAGAGTTAATTGAGGATTTAAAAGGTTTTGGAGTAACGATTCATTCTACAGGTGGTGAAACTGCTGATGTTGGTGATTTGGTAAGAACGATTATTGTAGATTCTACTGTTACTGCTCGTATGAAACGTACAGATGTTATTGATAATGCAAATATAAAAGCAGGTGACGTTATTGTTGGTTTAGAGTCCTTTGGTCAAGCAACTTATGAAACTGAATATAACGGAGGAATGGGTTCTAACGGATTAACATCTGCACGTCATGATGTTTTTGATAACTATTTAGCTGCTAAATATCCAGAAAGTTTTGATGCTGCTGTTCCTGCAGATTTAGTGTATTCAGGAAAAACAAAATTAACTGATGCTGTTGAAAATTCTCCGATAGATGCAGGTAAATTAGTGTTGTCTCCAACAAGAACATACGCACCAATTATAAAAGAGATTTTATCAAAATTTAAATCAGATACAGTTCATGGAATGATTCATTGTTCCGGAGGAGCGCAAACAAAAATATTACACTTTGTTGATGATTTACATATTGTAAAAGATAATATGTTTCCAATTCCGCCTTTATTTAAATTGATACAAGAACAATCAAAAACTGATTGGAAAGAAATGTATCAGGTATTTAACTGTGGACATAGAATGGAAATTTATGTGTCTCTAGAAATAGCCGAAGATATTATATCAATTTCAAAATCATACAATGTAAATGCTCAAATTGTTGGTAGAGTAGAAGCTTCTGAAGCTAAGAAGTTAACTATAAAAAGTGAGTACGGAACTTTTGAATATTAAAATGTGAAAAATATAAATAAAAAAAGCTTCGTGATTTACGAAGCTTTTTTTATAGTTTAATTACTCTTTGTTGGTTTAAGCCCTTTAAAGATTAACCAGAAAGGTAAAAGTAGCTGTATAATAGCAATTGGTATCATTAAATTAGACCACCCTTTTATATTAAAGATTGATAATAACACTGATATAAACATTAGTGTTATTGCAATCATTCCAAATATTGATATCACTTTTGGAACCAATTTTCCGAAAAATAAAGAGTAGTATAAAACAAAAACAGGTAAACAAGAGGTTAGTAAGTACATAAAATGTGCTGATCTATGATTGTTGTAAAAAACTCCTGATAAACTCTCTAAAGTTGTTTTGTTATTACTTTTGCTAAATTCAATACAAAAATCTAATAAAGATATAGCGCTGTAGCTTTCTATTGCTATGGCGATAAAGTTTAAAATACAGAAAGCAACATAGGTATACCCTAATGTAAAGCTGAACTTTTTAAATATAGGTAATAGTAATACAGATATTAGAATAGTTAATGTTCCTGCAAGAAAGCTAACTAAAGTTGAAAGAGTCACTTTTTCAGAATTTAAAGCTGTGTTTACAAGAAAATCTTCTCCAAAAAGAAAAGGGCCTCTTAATACTTGGTAAACTAAAACACCAGAAATAAAATATATATTTATAGTTTTTTAGCGATTATTCTTTTTTTAAGTTGGGTGTTTTCTCCATCAAATAAAAACAATGAAGACTTTTCTGAAAGAGTAAAAGTTTCTTTACGTGATGTTGGTAATCAATTATTACTGTCTAATAGAGATACTACATCTTTAATATTACCTGTCACTAAGTTTGATGATTTTACATATAGAATATCATTTCAAAATCAACTTTCTTTTGAACCAAGTAATTTAGTTTCTATAATAGATAAGAGTTTTAAAAAAGCAGGGTTATCTAATTATTATAGGGTTGAAGTTTTACAATGTTTAGATAATGAAGTTGCTTATAGTTTTGAAATAAAAAATGAAATAGAGAAAAACATTGTTCCTTGTAAAGGGAGAGTTTTACCAAATAACTGTTATGTTATTAAGTTAAAATTTACAAACAAAGCAACTTCTTTTTTTAATAATAATTTTTTTCTAACAAGTTTTATTTTGTTGTTAATAGTCTTTTTGTTGGATCATAGATTTTTAAGAGCTGAAGAGAAGGTATTTCCTTTAGAGGAAAAAAATGACGTAACAAAAATAGGGATATTTCAATTTTATCCAGAACAAAATAAATTGGTTAGGAAATCTCAAGAAATAAATCTATCGAAAAAAGAATGTGAGTTATTAGCCATTTTTATAGCTAATCCAAATGAAATAATAAAAAGAGACGAATTAACTAAAAGAGTTTGGGAAGATAAAGGTGTTTTTGTAGGTAGGAGTTTGGATACTTATATTTCTAAATTAAGAAAAAAATTAAAGGATGATACTTCTATAAAGCTCGCTAATGTGTATGGTTTTGGTTATAAATTAGAGGTGGGTTAACGTTGAGTATAAAAGACGTTGACATCCCGTTAGGGTGGCTATGTATTTTATACATTGTTAGCAAACGTTATACTTCTAAATTATATATTGGTTCTATTTTGTTTAAAATTTCCTTTAATTCAATAACTGCATCATTCCATTTTTTAAGAGATTCATCTCCATTTGGGTTAGCTATATATCTTTTAGTATAATAGCCATAGAGTTTTTCAAAATAATTTTCAAAATTAGGATTTTTACAAAGTTTATAAACTAATGCTTTTTTTAGACTAGCACCTAGACCAAAATACTGTCCAACTTCTTTTTGCGGTATTATGTCAAAAAAATCATTAATAGCTCTTAAGTCAGACCATTTATAAAAAAAAGGTTCAGCTATTTCTTCTGTGTATTTTTTTAATTCTTTTAATAAATTTAAGATATCCTTATCTGATTTTATTTCTTTATTAATTTGTGGAATTTTAGTCTGTTCATAATAATTTTTGTCAAATCTTCTAATAGATAAAGTGTTAGAAAATTCTGGTTGATATAAACCTCTGCCTAAGAATTTAATTAAAATTGGCTGAATAGTGTCTTCTATAGATGAAATAGTAAAACCAGCTGTAAAAGATGAATATGATAGGTTTTTAAAATTTATGAATCCTCTGATATTAAATAAAACATCAGTGTTTTTTTTAATCAGTGCAATACCCAAGCCTTCTTCCGCTATATTAGTTGACAATTCATATGTTTTAAATAAAGAATCAAAAGTTTGAATTAATTTTTTTTCAATTTGAATTATCTCCATTATTCTTTAAATTTTTTACTATTCATATTAATAATCTCTCCAAATTCTGGAGTTAAATCATTACCATTATTTAATGTTTTGTATATATCTTCTCTATATAATCGTACTTCCATACCATAATTTATAATCTCAGTGTCAATTCCTTTTGAGAGAAGAGTTGTATTTGTGCTTCTTATTTTCAAAGTAATATATTCGTCAAGATTATCTCTAAAAAAGTGAATTATTTCTTCTTTTTGATTAGGAGTCCAAGGAGAATTAGGTCCAAATTTATTGTCATTATAAATTATTTTATAGTATTCTAAATCACCAAAATCATTAGTTACTTCTTTAATAAAAGCATTGTCTAAAATAACTTTTTTACCATAAATATCAGCAGATTTTTTAGGTAAAATATATAATTCATCTATTTGGATTGTATTTTTTAAATCTACGCCTTCTGCAGTTAAATCTGTAAAAATTCTTGGAGCCATATGGTCGTTAAATTTATTACCTTTACCAAAAATAGCCTTTGCAAATTCTCTGTCTTTCCATTTTAACCATCTAACATCTGTTGTTTCTTTAATTATTTCACTAGCGTTAAAGGGATTGTCTTTTAATTCTTTCCAAATTAAAATTTCGTCAGGGTCATTTTCAAATATTTCTTGGAGATTATATTTTGTATTCGCAACATCAGTTTGTAATTGTCTTAATAATTCAGGGTTTGTTCTAGTATCAAAATCAAATCCACCTCTTTTTAGATAATTCCAAGTACTCATATAATCAGCACCTAGAGCATCATCTTTCATTAATAATTTAAATTCATCTGAGATATTATCATTTATAAAGTCATCTGCCCAGTCTCCAAAATTAAAGCAATATTGAGCTTGAATAGACAAGCTAAAGAATAGAAGTAAAAATAATTTTATCAGTTTCATCATTTTTTTATGTTTGCTAACGGTTGGGTATATGAAAAGTAGCGGTTTAAAATGCGAGAACTTTGGGTTAAAAACTGAACTTCATTAAAATGTCAAAACTTTGATTTAGCACTGAACCCGCTATTTTTTATATACCGTGTTAGCAAATGTTGTTTTCTATAAATGGATTTTTTTCATTTTCTAAATGATTAACTAATTTATTAAAACCTGTTAAGTAAAATTTTGCTTCTCCTTTGTATTTAGGGGCTTCTAAATCTTCTAAAATGAAGTCATATAAACCATTTTTATATTCTAAATATTTTTCATCTTGATTTCCCCATTTTAAAATAGCAAGTTTTTTAAAAATACTAACTGGATATTGACAACCAACGGGAATATCTAATTGATTTTCAAATGGAACAGAACCAACATATTCTGCTAAAAAATTAATATCTAAAAGTTTTGGGAAGACTTTTTGTTCGTGATATTCTAAACATTTTACAAATTCGTTTAAAAATTCGTCTAAATGTATTTCGGATAAAATTTCTTGAGAGAAATCATAGTCTGTTTTGTAGAATTTTTTTGATTTAAAATAAAAATCATCATCATAATAGTTTTTTAAATCCTCTAATATTAAATTAGATATTTCTTTTTCAATTTCTTTTGATGAGAAAATAGAAAAACCTTCAAACGTTACTAACCTCTTATATTGAATTCTAAACCTAAATTCGACAGAATAAAACTTATCTTGAAAACTATAAATTAAATAATCTGTGTCTCCATATCTAACATTGTATTTTTGGTTTATTTTACCTAAAATTAATCCTTCAAGTGATTTTTTACTTATTTCCATATTTATAATTTCTTTACATCTACAAAACTACTATTTCCGTCTCCATAAAGTTTATAAAAACCTATTATTGGTATTTCATCCCCTTGATTAATTCTCGTTGGTAAATCTTGAAAGATTTCGTCTTTAATTTTTGAATCTATTGGTTTGTAAGTTAAACTTCCTTTTCCAGATTGATTTTTAGCAGCAGTTTGCCCACTTGTTAGTGCAGTACCTTCGCTTAGTTTTGCATCGACAACAACCATATCTTGAATTCTTCCACGATTATCATATTTTATCCAAACTTGGTCGGCAATAAAAAATTCGCCTTTAGCATTACAAGGAGGAGAAAAACCAGGTAAACAAAATTGCATTTGGCTTACTAATTTTCTTTGGTCAATATCGGATATTAGTTCTTTAAGTTTTTCATATTCTGCTCCACTTCTGGATTTAACTTTGTTAAGCATTGCTATTTCAAAGTCATCACCTTTTTTAGTTACAGCTTTAAAAAATTCTCTGTCTTTCCATTTTAATAGCTTTGGGTCTGTGGTTTCCTTTATAAGTTCGCCATTGTAAAAAGGGTCGTCTTTAAGTTTTTTCCAAATGAGAATTTCTTCTGCATCTGCTTCAAAAATTTCTTGAAGTCCATATTTTGTATTGTCGAGGTCAACACGTAATTTTTTTATTAATTCAAGATTCGTTCTAGTCTCAAAATCAAGACCTCCACGTTTCAAATGATTCCAAGCTGTGAGATAGTCGGCATCAGATTCTTTAAGTAATGTCTTTAGTTCGGTAGGAAACTTTGAATCTGAGAAATCGTTAACAAAGTCTGTAAAATTTACACAGTAATTTTGTGCTTGTACACTTAGGCTTAGTAATAGTAGTATTAGAATTTTTAAATGTCTCATTTTCGTGGTCTTTTGTATAATATTTGCTAACGGTTTTGTATAAGATAAGTTGCGTGGTTTAAGCACTAAAGTTAGCAAATAAATCACAGATAGAAAGTCCGCGAGGACTTTCGTAAATAGGCTAAAACCAGCAATTAATTTTATACGGTGTTGGGCATAGTTTTTATTCCGTTTTTATTTTCGGATTACGTTTAACACTTTTTTTATTATTCCTCTGATATTCTCTTCTTTGTTTCGTTATTTCATATAAAACGATTCCAGTTGAAGTTGCAAGATTAAAACTTTCAATAATTCCGAACATTTCGATATTTACGCACGCTTCGCTATTTTCTACTGCTAATTCACTAATTCCGTGAGATTCGTTTCCAAACCATACAGCAAGTCTTTTTTGTGTATAATTTCCTTCGTGTAAAATTACATTAGTTTTTCCTTTTATATGAGGAGAAGTAACAACTGAAATAAATCTGTTTTTATTCAAGTGTTCAATACATTCTTCTGTGCTTTCAAAAGTTTTAACAAAACTCCATTTTATAGCAGAAACAGATGGATTTAATAGAGATTTAGTTTCTCTCATTTTTTGCCAATCATCAGGAAGTCGTTTTTTATTGTCTATAATATATAATTTTTCAACACCAAGAGCATTAATATTTCTTATTACAGTTCCGATATTTTTAATCATACTTGGTTTTTCAAGAACTGCAATTAAGTTCTTACAACGACCTTCTTTAATTTCGTCAGCCCTCTTTCGTAAAGCACTTTTTTCTTTTATTTCAGTTTCTTCGTTCATCGTTCTGTTAATTATGCCCAACTCTTTATATCAAGAATAAAAACCCTTTTATCCAGATAAAAAGACATGATATACTAAGTTAGTTTATTGTTTTATAATATTTATTTAAAAATATAAAATTACTTCTATTATGGAGTATGTTTTATTAAATAAAATCA
>CAZCHR010000017.1:0-2284 GCA_964498665.1 uncultured Tenacibaculum sp.
CTTTTACATTTTTATATTAATTCCAGGTGTTACTAAACTTACTGGGGTTCCTATAGATTATTCGTTTTTTAAGGAAATAACTAAAGACCTAAAAACCTTTATTATTAGTCTAATATTAATATTAATTGGCTCTGGCTTTGGTGAAGAAATCATTTTTCGCGGATATTTTATGCGACAGTTTTTAAAATTCTTCGGAAAAAGTAAAATTAGTATTGCATTAAGTATTGTTTTAATTACTGCTTTTTTTGGTTTTATGCATAGTGGTCAAGGCATAACGGGACAAATAGTAACTTTTGTTATAGGATCGCTTATAGCTTTAATATTTTACTTACGTAAATACGATTTGTGGTTTGTTTGTTCTGTACACTGTTTTTTTAACACGATAGCATTAACTTCTATTTACTTTGGTTTGGCTTAACGGTAACAAATAAAATGTACCTTATTTGTAATGTATTTAATACTTTAAGCTACTAGAAAAACGAATTAAAAAATATTTAAACAATAGAAATAAAATAACGAAAGTACAACAATGTATAAGAAAACATAGGGCTTTTGGGCTTAGTATCAACTCGAAACTTATCGCTTATCACCCGCCTTATGTTTCTTATAATGATCGTTATTCCTTAATCACCTTATGAAAAGGAATTGGTAATTGTACTCCTTCTGCTAAAAAACGTTTATGTACTGCTTCTTTTAATGCACACTTAGTTTTAAACTCTTGAAACGGTTCATTTAACCAAACATAAGCACGCATATGTATATGGTCTTGATGTATATCTATTACACGAACATCAACCTGTTCTTTGTCTGCCATTACTTGTTCTGGCGTTCTAAAGTCAATAACCGTAGGTAATTTAATCGCTTCTTCTTGAATAATTTTTCGAGCTAAATCGATATTCGCTTTTATCCCTAGTTTAAAATTATTAAAACTTAACACATGTGAATCTTCAATAGTGTGATTCAACACCGAATCGGTACTAATTACCGAGTTGGGAATAATTAATCGTTTGTTTTCAAAATTATTAATTACTGTATGACGTAACGTAATATCTTCAACAATCCCCATACGCGTATCGTCTAAACGAATATAATCACCTACTCGAAACGGACGAAAAATAACAATAAAGGCGCCTGCAATTAAATTAGATAAAGCTGCTTGAGCAGCAAAACCAATAATAGCTGCTAAAATACCAGCTCCAGAAAAAATTAAAGTTGCTTTACTACGAAAAGCAGGTACAGATATTATAATATATATTATACCAAAAAGACCTAAAAAGAACTTAACTGAATTTCGTAAAAACAATATACTAGTTCTACCATATCTATCTGTTTTCCTACGCTTTATAACCTGTACTATAAGAGCTCTAATTACACGAGACAAAACCCAGGTAACAAGTATTACTAAAAGTACATATGCTATGATGCCCCAGATAGAATTTAAATTAAATTGATATGTTAATATTTTATCCATTTATTGAAATAAAGCTGTTTGACTATCATCATCTTCTTCAGTATTTTTTTTCTTTTTTTGAAGCGCACGTTCTAGTGCTTTTTTAGCTTTATCTTCTTTTTTTTCTACAAAGTCTTTTTGAGGTAATTCTTCAATCTCTAACGGTAAAGTATCTTCTATAATTTCTTCTTCTTCATTCACCTCTATTTCTTCTACCATTTCTTCTTCAGGCTCTTCATATGGTAAAGACTCTAATAAATTAACCGTTCGTATTTTATCAGTTGTTAATTGATTTCCTTGTGCCTTAATTCCTTTTACCGCAATAAAATCTTCAAAATTAACCTCAACCTTATCTAAACTACGTTTTGAGAAAATAACTTCAGCCATAGGTCGATAATCGGTCGCAATAATTTCTAATTTAGATTTTTCAGCATCCGAAATAAACACCTCTTCTTTATCGGTCGTTTCAATTAAAAAACGCTTTACATAATAACGCTCTTTAGCTCCATCAAAATAAATTGCTGATATTGGTTTGTTCGCTTTCCATTTTTCTAACACTATCATATCGCTATCGAAATGCATGGCTAAATCTGGTGCTACGGCTTTAATTTTACCCGATTGTGTAGCTATTAAAATTTTATCTTCTGCTCTAAACTCTCCTAATAAATCACCTCTACCATCAACATTTAGACGTTGTACCGCATCATCGAACCAAATTTTACGAGGTTTTAAAGTAGATACCCCAGCAGATTTAAATTCAATTTTTTTAATGGCGAACTTACTAACTTGATTACCACGAACACTACGACCTTTAATTGCTAAATCGGCAAAATC
>CAZCHR010000017.1:2384-24558 GCA_964498665.1 uncultured Tenacibaculum sp.
TCTTTCTTTTTAAAAACAGCTAAATGTATTATTCCTTTACCTACAAAAGTTTTAGAGGCTACTTTAACAACTTGCATACTACCGTTATCTCTAAACACAATAATATTGTCTATATCAGCACAATCGGTAACATACTCGTCTTTTTTCAATGATGTACCTACAAAACCTTCTTCTCTATTTACATAGAGTTTGGTGTTACGCATTACTACTTTTGTAGCTACAATATCATCAAATATTCTTATTTCGGTTTTACGCTCTCGACCTTTACCATATTTTGCTTTTAAATTTTTAAAATAGTCGATTGCAAAATCAATTAGGTTTGCTAAAAAGTTTTTAACCTCTGCTATTTTGTCTTCTAAACTTTCAATGTGTTGTTTTGCCTTATCAATATCGAACTTAGAAATTTTCTTAATTCTAATCTCTGTTAAACGCACAATATCTTCCTCGGTTATTGGACGCTTTAAATGTTTTATATGTGGTTGTAAACCATTATCTATTGCTTCAATTACACCTTCCCAAGTTTCAACCTCTTCAATATCACGATAAATTCTATTTTCAATAAAAATACGCTCTAAAGATGCAAAGTGCCATTGTTCTTCTAATTCGTGTAACTGAATCTCTAATTCTAATTTTAACAATTTTACTGTTAAATCAGTAGAATGTTTTAGCATTTCTGAAACTCCAACAAAAACTGGTTTGTTATTTTCAATGGTACATGCTAATGGTGAAATTGATGTTTCACAATTTGTAAATGCATATAATGCATCAATAGTTTTATCTGGTGATACATTAGCTGGTAAATGGACTAATATTTCAACATTTGCCGCCGTATTATCTTCAATCTTTTTTATCTTGATTTTACCCTTATCATTCGCTTTTAAAATACTATCAATTAACGAAGTTGTGGTAGTACTAAAAGGAATTTCGGTAATGACTAAAGTCTTTTTATCTAGCTGAGATATTTTTGCTCTCACACGTACCTTACCTCCTCTTTTACCATCGTTGTAATTGGTAAAATCAGCAATTCCTCCTGTTAAAAAATCAGGAACAATAGTAAAACTACGCCCTTTTAAATACTTTATAGAAGCGTCGATTAATTCATTAAAGTTGTGCGGTAAAATTTTAGTGGATAATCCTACCGCAATACCTTCAGCTCCTTGTGCTAATAATAACGGAAACTTTACTGGTAAATCAATCGGTTCTTTTCTTCTACCATCGTAAGACATTTTCCACTCTGTCGTTTTTGGATTAAAAACAACTTCTAAAGCAAACTTAGATAAACGTGCTTCGATATAACGTGAGGCTGCAGCTCTATCTCCTGTTAAGATATTACCCCAGTTACCTTGCATATCTATCAACAATTCTTTTTGTCCCATTTGCACCATAGCATCTGCTATAGAAGCATCACCATGTGGGTGATACTGCATAGTATGCCCTACAATATTTGCAACTTTATTATAACGCCCATCATCTAAATCTTTCATCGAATGCATTATCCTACGCTGTACGGGTTTAAATCCGTCTTCGATAGATGGTACTGCTCGTTCTAAAATTACATACGAAGCGTAATCTAAAAACCATTCTTTGTACATTCCGGTAACCTTGGTTATCGTTTCTGTAGGTTCAGATTGATTTTCGTTTGCTAACTCTTCGTCGTGTTCGTAATTGTTGTTTTCTTCACTCATTGAATAATCTGTATTCTTTTAAGAGTTCTTATTTGTTTAGTTTTTTACTGCTTACGGAAATTACTATATAAACCAGTACAGCAACTAACATTCTTACATAAGCTTGACTATTTTTAGCCCAACTTAAATCATCAAAATTTAGCTTAAATAAACTGATAAAGAAAAATGTTGCAGCAATCGCTAAGTATATTCTTATTCTGGTTAACTTATTCATTTCATTAACTCACTCTTTATTATCTATTTGCTCTTACTAAAGCGTATTTTAAATCTACTAATTCAATTGAATCATTTGGAGCATTAGCAGAGTTATTTTCTTCTATTTCAACAATCAAAATACAACTAGAATTGGATGCTATTGTAATACAGGATTCTTTTAAAGAAGCTTTATAATCTGTTTCAAAGTTCAAATTTCCATTAGACCTCATAGTAAAAAGAGGAATTCCTTTTGCTTCAAAATTATTAGGGTTTCTAAGTTCTATTTCAAAATACAAACGAGACATGTTATTTCCAACTTCTGGATTAAACTCAAATTTTAAAACATTATATTCAAAATTCTCTAACAAAGGTATTTCACCTTCAATAGGTTGATTTTGCTGATCATCTTCATCGCATGATACTTCTATAGTTTCTGTATAATAGTAAGCTTTACCTCCAAAACCAACAATATAATCTTGGTTTATTTCTTTAATACAATCTTGTTCTTCTTGACTTGATGAGCAGTTTATAAAAAAAACTGCCATCATTAATAATAATTGAAGTGATTTTAAAATTTTCATATTAATTTTCTTCTGCCATATCTAATTCAACCTTTAAGTTTTCGATGATAAACTTCTGACGATCTGGTGTATTTTTACCCATATAGAATTGTAGCATTTGTTCTATCGACATTTCTTTATCTAACATCACAGGATCTAAACGAATATCATCACCAATAAAATGGACAAACTCATTCGGAGAAATCTCACCCAGTCCTTTAAATCGAGTAATCTCTGGTTTTCCTCTTAGTTTATTCATTGCATCTTGTTTTTCCTCTTCAGAATAACAGTAGATGGTTTCTTTTTTATTTCTTACTCTAAACAACGGAGTTTCTAAAATATATAAATGCCCTTCTTTAATTACTTCTGGAAAAAATTGCAAAAAGAAGGTAATTAATAACAAACGAATGTGCATACCATCTACATCGGCATCGGTTGCAATTACAATATTGTTATAACGTAAATCTCCTAACCCATCTTCAATGTTTAAAGCAGATTGTAATAAGTTGAATTCTTCATTCTCGTATACAATTTTCTTTGTTAATCCGTATGAATTTAGTGGCTTTCCTTTTAAACTAAATACCGCCTGCGTATTTACATTTCTTGATTTTGTAATCGATCCACTTGCCGAATCTCCCTCGGTTATAAATAAAGTAGTGTCTAAGTATCCTTCTTTTTTGGTATCTCCAAAATGGATACGGCAATCACGTAACTTCTTATTGTGTAAACTCGCTTTCTTTGCTCTGTCTTTTGCTAGTTTACGAATACCTGATAATTCTTTACGTTCCTTCTCTGCTTGCAAAATTTTTCTCTGCAATGCTTCAGCAACTTCTACGTTTTTATGTAAATAATTATCAAGCTTTGTTTTAACAAAATCATTAATATAAGTTCGTACTGTTGGTAAATCGCCTCCCATATCAGTAGAACCTAATTTTGTTTTTGTTTGACTTTCAAAAACAGGTTCCATCACCTTAATTGATATCGCAGAGATAATCGATTTACGTACATCTGATGCTTCGAAATTCTTTCCGTAAAACTCTCGAATTGTTTTTACAATTGCTTCTCTAAAAGCTGCTTGATGCGTACCTCCTTGTGTCGTGTGTTGTCCGTTTACAAACGAATGATATTCTTCTGAGTATTGTGTTTTACTATGTGTTATTGCTACCTCAATATCTTCTCCTCGTAAATGAATAATTGGGTACAACATATCATCTTGATTGTTATTGTCTTCCAATAAATCTTTTAATCCATTTTCTGAGTGGAATTTTTCTCCGTTAAAAACAATGGTTAACCCTGGATTTAGATATACATAGTTTTTAAGTAATCGGATAATATATTCCGGACGGTACTTATAGTTTTTAAAAATAGTTTCATCCGCAATAAAAGTAACTTTTGTTCCTCTTCTACGTGATGTTTCTTCTAGTAATTCTTGATTGGTTAAATTTCCTTTTTCAAATTCAGCTGATGCTGACTTACCGTCTCTTGTTGATTCTACTCTAAAAAACTTTGATAAAGCATTTACTGCTTTGGTACCAACTCCGTTTAATCCTACCGATTTTTTAAAGGCTCTTGAATCATACTTACCACCGGTGTTCATTTTCGACACTACATCGACCACTTTACCTAGCGGAATACCCCGACCGTAATCGCGAACAATAACTTTTTCTCCTTGTACAGAAACTTCAATCGTTTTTCCTGTACCCATAACAAACTCATCAATAGAGTTGTCTAAAACTTCTTTTACCAAGATATAAATTCCATCGTCAGGAGAAGAACCATCTCCTAATTTACCAATGTACATTCCCGGACGCATACGGATGTGTTCTTTCCAATCGAGCGAGCGTATATTATCTTCGGTATATTTAGTTTCTTGAGCCATAAAAATTATTAGAAAGTTGAAGTCTCTGCTAAAATAGTATTTACTATGTAAAAACAAAAAACTCTGTTAATTTAATTATTAACAGAGTTTGTAAAAAAATAAATATTATAATATATAAAATTTGTGTTTTAAGAAATTATTATTTTTTGTATTATTCTTTGTCCTTTAGTTTCAATTAAAATAAAATATACACCAGGAATTAAATTCAAATTATAATCTACTTTATATTTATCATTTCCATTCATTCTTTTAGAATTTATAGTACTACCACTTAACATTTCTAAAATTTTAATATTAACTTGATTTTCTTCTTTTAATTCAATATCTACAAAAAACTTACCCGAAGATGGGTTTGGATATACTATTAAACTTTTAATCATTGTAGAAATATTATTATTTTCTTCTATTTCAACCTCTCTTTTGACAACAATTATTTTTTTTGTCTTTAATGCTTCACAATCTCCTTTTTTTGTTAATAATGATATTTCATATTCACCTTCTTCTTCAAACTTCAACTCAGCAAACCCATTATTTGTTTCTTTAATTACAGATTCAGTCGGTAATAACCAATTTACTTCTTCAGGTACTGGATCACTAACATTTACAGCTACAAAATACTCATCAACAAAAACTTGAGTTGAGACAACAAAATTTGATGAGATTACTTTTTTTGATCTTTTAATTACTATCTCATCTTCAACAACACATCCTTTATTATCAGTAGCTGTAACTTTGTATGTTCCTTCTTCTACAACTTCAATTTCAAAATCATTACTTGTAAAACCATTAGAAGATGTCCAAGAATAACTTACTCCATTTTCAATAGTACCATTAAGTATATATGTTTGATCTTTACACAATGTAATATCATCTCCTAGATCTAATCTTATCTTTTCAGGATCGGTTATTACATATGCCTTACTTGTTTTACATCCTTTACTATCTGTAATTAGAACTTCATAATCACCCGCTTCTAATCCATTTATATCTTTAGATGTCTTTCCGTTATTCCATTTATAATTATATGGAGGTGTACCTCCTGAAACATCTATACTGATCACTCCATCATCCCCTTTAAAACAGGTAGGCTTAGTTAATATTTCTGATGTTATATTTAATGTAGGCGGCGGAGTTAATGTTATATTTTTAACAATCCTACATCCATTAGCATCAATTACTATTACATTATAATTACCAGAAACAACTTCTTTTATTAATTCCTTATTACTTCCTGTATTCCATAGATAAGAATATGGAGCTGTTCCTCCTGTTACTGTAGTAGTTATACTCCAATCATTTCCTAAACCACAAAATTGATATTCTGTACTTAATATTAACTCTAATGTTTCTGGTTGATTAATTTTGAATGAATTACTTCTAACTGTATTAGAATTTACATCTACAATTTCTACATAATATACTCCCCTCTCTAGTTCATTTAATTCTGGTGTACTGCTTAACATAGAAGAAACACCTTCTTTGTACCATTTATAGGTATAAGGAGCTACTCCTCCTTTTACTTCTGCTTTTAATTCTCCATCTTTATTACCGTTACAGCTAATAATTGATAATTGAACAACTTCAACCTCTAATTTTAATGGTTCTGTTAACACAAAGTCTTTAATTATATTACATCCTTTAGTGTCTGTAACTTCTAATTGATAATTTCCTGCTACTAAATCAGTAATTGAATTTGTCATATTAGTAATTAAAACTCCTGAAGCTGCTGTCCATTTATATCTATAAGGAGGTGTACCTCCATCTATATCAACCGAAATTGAACCATTTGATAATCCAAACCCTGTAGGATTTACTATAGTTTCTGTATCTATTAATAAAGTAGATGGTGCTGTTAATGTTACATTATCAGTTTTTCTACAACCATTAGCATCAACAACTGTTACTGTATAATTTCCTGAAACACCATTCCTTATAAATGATTCATTACTTCCTGTATTCCATAAATATGTATAAGGAGCTGTTCCTCCTGTTACTGTAGTAGTTATACTCCAATCATTTCCTAAACCACAAAATTGATATTCTGAACTTAATGCTAATTCTAAAACTTTAGGCTCTTCAAGCTTATATGCATTACTTTTAACTGTATTAGAGTTTGCATCTACAATTTCTACATAGTATTTTCCTTCTCCTAATCCAGTTAATTTAGAAGAAGTATTTAATATAGAAGAAGTACCTTCTTTGTACCATTTATATGTATAAGGAACTACTCCTCCTTTTACTTCTGCTTTTAATTCTCCATTGTTTGTTCCATTACAACTAATTATTGATAATTGAACAACTTCAACCTCTAATTTTAATGGTTCTGTTAACACAAAGTCTTTAATTATATTACATCCTTTAGTGTCTGTAACTTCTAATTGATAATTTCCTGCTACTAAATCAGTAATTGAATTTGTCATATTAGTAATTAAAACTCCTGAAGCTGCTGTCCATTTATATCTATAAGGAGGTGTACCTCCATCTATATCAACCGAAATTGAACCATTTGATAATCCAAACCCTGTAGGATTTACTATAGTTTCTGTATTAATCTCTAATAAAGAAGGTTCAACAATATCAATTTTAAAATCTGAAATACCACTACTATTTAATGCTAAACAATTATTATCATCTCTTACTTGAAGTGTATAAAGGTTCTTTTTAAGATTATTAATTTTAATAGTATTTCCATTCGCACTGCTCCAGTTATTAAAACCAGACAAATCCCTATATCTATATTTATAATTACCAGTACCTCCACTGATTTCTATTTCGAAACTACCATTATTAGCTTCAAAACAACTCAAATTAGTTTGTGTTATAACTAATTTAATTTCATCAGGTTGTGTAACTTCGAAAACTGAACTCTGTTCTTGTATTCCTTCTGCATTACTAACAACAATATAATAACTACCCGCAGGTATATCCTTAAGTTTTTTATTTGTACTTATTAATTGATTATTAGAAGCATTATACCATTTATAATCGTTTCCTCCTACACCTCCGACTGTAATAACATCTAGAATTGCACTAGAAGCATTATGGCATTTGATTTCTTGTAATTGAGTTACTGACACTAATAATTCTCCAGGACTAGCTAAATTATAAGTTTCTTTTATAATACAGTTACTTGCATCAGTAACTGTAATTGTATATTTACCTTCAGCTAAACTTTCTATTTTATCATTTAAATCACCATTAGATTTTGTGTTAACAATATCTCCTCTATCATTAGTCCATTGATATGTATATGGAGCAATACCTCCAATTATAAATATTTCTATACTACCATCATTAATATTATTAGATGTTGGTCTTATTAAGTTAACATTAGTAATATCATATTTTGTAGGCTCATCTACTTTTACATCTCTTTCAATAACACAACCATTACTATCTGTAATAGAGACTGAATAAGTACCTCCATCTAAACTATTTAGTTTATTTGTATCTGAACTAGTATGTTTCCAACTATAGGTATAAGGTGCAACTCCCCCAGATACAGTAACTTCTATAAATCCATCATTACCACTAAAACATGATACATCACCCTTGCTTATAGATGACTCTAATAATAATGGTTCTGAAACTATATGTTCTTTCTCTGTTATATTATCATTTTTATCTGTAACCTTAACAATGTAAATTCCTGCACCAATTTTTTCTAATTTAGCTGTACTACTTAATTCAGTTACATCTCCTTTTAAAGTCCATGAGTATCTGTAAGGTTTAACACCTCCTTTTACATCTGCTACTAAATTAGCTGTACCTCCATTACATAATATTAACGTTTCTCTTACATCAACTGTTAATAATAATGGTTCTGTAATTGTATAAGTAGCTGTTGTAAAACAACCTTGAGTATCTGATACCTTAACTGTATAATCTCCTGCTTTTACATTTGATAAAACTGCTGTTGTATTACTTAAAACATTTCCTCCTGAATCTTTCCAATCATAAGTATAAACTGGGGTGCCACCTATAACTTCAATGCTAATTTCTCCATTAGATAATCCATTACCTGTAACATTCTTAATTGTATGTTTATTTATTGTTAAAGCTTCTGATGGCTCTTCTATTTTAACCGTTTTAATTACTTCACAGAAATTCTTATCTCTTACTGTTACTTCATAAGAACCAGCTTTTAATGAAGTTAAATTCCCTAATGTTGTTCCACTATGTTTCCAACTATAGGTATAAGGTGCAACTCCCCCAGATACAGTAACTTCTATAAATCCATCATTACCACTAAAACATGATACATCACCCTTGCTTATAGATGACTCTAATAATAATGGTTCTGAAACTATATGTTCTTTCTCTGTTATATTATCATTTTTATCTGTAACCTTAACAATGTAAATTCCTGCACCAATTTTTTCTAATTTAGCTGTACTACTTAATTCAGTTACATCTCCTTTTAAAGTCCATGAGTATTTATAAGGTGTCACTCCTCCTTTTACATCTGCTATTAAATCTACATTCTTATCTCCATTACAAAGAATATTTCCAATTTTATTAATATTATCTATGATTAATAAATCTGGTTGAGTTACTTTATAAACTGCTGTTATTAAACATGAATTCCCATCTTTTACTGTCAATTCATACTCACCAGCTTCAATATTATTAATAGGATTTGACCTGCCTTTTATAACTGTATTACCTTTTAATCTCCATTCATAGGTGTAATTAGGTGTTCCCCCAGTTATATCAACAGAAATAATACCATTATTGGTTTCAAAACCAGTTAAATTAGTAATAGAATAATTCAAAATTTCTAATTTTGAATTAGGTTGCTTAATTGTTAAATCTGCTGATGTGTATGTACATCCGTTTTTATCAGTTATTTCAACGTAATACACTCCTTTCTTTAATCCTGTAATATCTTCAGTAGTTTTATTATATGAAGCATCATTTTTATTTTTCCATTTATAACTATATGGTGGTATTCCTCCAGAAACTCTTATATCAATACTTCCGTTAGCTTCTCCAAAACAACTAACATCTTCTTTAGATATTAAACTTACTCCTAATGATAATGGCTGACTTATAGTAATTTCATTTTGAGCAGTTGCTCCTTTAGAATCACTAACTACTACCCTATATTTACCAGCTTCAAGATTTACTTTTCTATCGAGTTTAAAATCAGAATTTAATAAAACTGGCGTGCCATTAGTTATATTATACCATTTATAATCAAAATCTATTGGGTTTGAATTTATAGGATACCCTCCAGATACTTCTGCTAATAATTCGCCTGTTTTATCTCCATTACATAATACTTTTTTTATTTTTTTAATTGTAACTTTTATAGGTAATGGTTCTTTAACTTCATAACTATCTGTTATTTTACAACCATTTTTATCCGAAATTTCAATTGTATAAATTGCAGCTGGTAAATTTGAAATATCTTGTGTTATTTTACTAAAATTAACATCTTTATTACTTGTCCATTTATATGAATAATCTTTAATTCCTCCAGAAACAGTAATAGATATTTTACCTTTACTTTCATCTTTAACTTCATTATTTACTATTATTGGATTAGTAATTTTTAATAAAGCTGGTCTGTTTATTGTTATAGGTTTAGAAATAGGAGTAACACATCCTTTACCATCTTTAATCCAAACATCATAATTCCCATTTGTTAAACCTTCTATTGTATTGTTTGTTAAATTGGTTAAAGGTTCATAACTAGTTTTATCATTTATAGAAAATGAATATGGTAATGTTCCTCCAGAAACTATTAATTTTATTTTACCATTATCTAAAGTATTACATGTTATATCAACTTTATCTAATGTTAAATTAATCTTCATCGGTTGCCCAATAAAAACTTCTTTACTAATTACAGAAGTATAATTATCATTAACTATAACTTTGTAATTACTTGAAACATCTTCTAAAACCATTGAAGTTTCATCTGAAATTAAGTTGCCATTTTTATACCATTTATATGTATAATTACCTACTCCTCCTAAAGCATTAACTTTTAATGTACCTTTCCCTCCATTACACTCTATTGATTTAGTAATAATTATCGAAGCACTTAATTTTAATGGTTCATTAACAATTATTTCTTCTGTTATAAAAATACATCCTTTAGAGTCTTCAATTGTAGCTATATATTTTCCTGCTCCAAGCTCATTTACTTCAATACCTTGTTTACTAATTATAGATCCATTTTTTTTCCATTTAATCGATTTATATGGTAATGTTCCTCCAAAAACAGCAAGTTTAATACGTCCTTTAAAATCTCCAAAAATATTATTATGAACTATATCTATTGGTTTTGAAATTGAAATTAATTCTGGTTCGTTTATTTTTAAAGGTGAAGATATTCTAGATAAACAATCATTTACATTTATATCTTTAACAATAAACCTGTAACCTGAATTTGATTGAGCTGGTAATAAAAAAGTATCACTAGTTTGCCAAACTATATTAGATGAATTATACAAAGCATATTTATAAGCATTTGACTTTCCTCCTTCTGCAGTAATTTTTATTTTAGCTTTTTCTCCATTACATGAAATATCTTCTATAATTTCAATATTCTTTATTATTATTTCAGATTGATTTTCTATTTCATAATTCTTCTCAACCTTTGCTATTAGTCTTGAATCTTTTACTATTATTTTATAACTACTAGGTAAAATATTTTCATTTATAACACTACTCTCTGTTATATTTACATAGCTTTTTGTATAACTACCTCCAATTTGAGTAATAGAAATCTTATATGGAGGGTAACCTCCTGTTATATTTGATATTTTTAAGAAACCTTTTTCACTAAAACAATTAGGTTTTGTTCCTGATAATGTAAAATCTATTAATTCAGGATCCTTTATTGTCGGTAACGGATATTTTTCTGAACAATTATTTTTATCAATATACTCAATTGTATGATTTCCTGCTGGTAATCCTGTTAAAGAGCCTGGGTTATTCTTTGTTATTTGGCCAGTTTTTATAATATCAGATTCTATTCCGTTTTTATATATTTTATAATCATAATATTTATTACCTGTTCCTTTTAATGTTCCTCCAGATATACTATTTATTTTTATTTCTCCATCAGTCTGACCAGGAGCACTTGTATTTATAACTGTATTATTAAGAACATGAATTATTTGTTGTATTTTTTTAATTGTTCTATCAATACTTTTATTTAAAGGACTTGTACAACCATTTTTATCTCTGACTTTAACTTTATAGTCACCTGGTGATAAATTTTCAACAACTATAAAATCTTCAAAACTTTCATTACTCCACGTAACTCCGCCATCTAAACTATATTCATAGCTATTTTTTTCTGAAGTTGGTGTAGGGTGTGTTGGTCCTGGATCAACAGGATCAAATGGGTCTTTTGGTCCTTTTAAAGCCCTTGGTGATAAATTCCCTCCACTTGAAGAATCTGAAAAAACATATTCATGCCCACCATTTGCTGTAATTTTTATTTTAGCATCGTTAGTGTTAAAACAAGTTTCATCTTGTATAACTTCAGCAGTAAACGATATAGGTTCAGGTGTAATTATAGTGTAAAACTCTTTACTTGGTTCTGATTCTTTTGGGTATTCTAATTGAGTACAATTTTGAAGTAAATCTCCTGAGTCATTTTTTCTATATCCCGATACTTTTATCTTATAATTACCATCTATAATTGAATTTGGCCCTTTTTTTACCCAGATATATTTATATAAATTATTATTTATTTTTTGAAATCTTGTAATTGATGTATTTTGATCCCAAGCTTGAAAACTTCCATGTGAAAATTGCTTTTCTAAAGATATATCTACTATTTCATTTTCATATAACTGCCTTTCAAAATATAATGTAAAACCTTTTATTTCATCATAAGAACATTTCGGAGAATTAAATGTTGGATCTTTAATTGCTTTTGGTGGCTCTGGTAAAAATTGAATTTTAACTATATTAGATTTAGCCTCATCCCCATTACACAAGGGCTTTAATCTTACTTGAATAATTTCATTATTTAAAGCTTTATTTCTATCAGATTCATTAGTATATAAGTCTGTCAATTTTAAATCTATTGACTTTTTACCTTTAAATTTACTTCCTGTTAATGGTCTCCAATAAAATATAGGCTCGGTCTTATCTCCTGTAAAATTAAGTACCGCTAATCTAGCTTGATTCAATAATTGCAACCAATGATCGCAATTAGGATTTACAGGTCTAGCGATCTTATTATCATTATTTTCTTCAGGTTCTTTTTCATTTTTGGGAGCAACTCTAAATGCATTGTTACCATTACCATCCATACAATCAAGAAAAGCTTGATCATAATTATTAACTCTATCTAATAAATATTGGTATTGTGCTGTATACTTAGAACCTACATTTACAGAATCTCTAAACTCCCAATTATATGTATTAGTAGCATCTGAATAATTTTTAAAAGCCGCATCTATTGTAACCGCTTCTGTCTTACAAACTATTTTTGTTTTATCAATCCTTGAACCATCAGGGTATTTTATTTTTGTCAATGGATATATTTTAATATTTGCATAACCATTACTAGCTCTACGAAATATTTCACTTTTATCATGTCTTTTATTATAACATGGGTATTCATTTTCATTTATATAAATATATTCTCTAGTATATCTATCTCTACATTTTGTCCCTAAATTTACCCAATCTCTGTAAACATGATGAAATCTAACTGCCCTTAATATTTTACCTTCAAAAGTAAAATTTTTGGATTTAAATGTTGAATTTACTGTTCTTTGTTGATCATATACAACCAGAGGTTTATCTCCATTATTAAAATACAATTCAATTTTAAAAAGTCCTCTCAACGTTCTACATTGCGCACCAGAAGTCCCTATGTAACCGTTAATATCTATACCATAATCTTGAGAATAAGTATTGTTAGTTATAAAAAACAATATTCCAAAAACAAGTAAAATTCTTTTCATAAGATTAATAATTTATTTCAATTTTTTTTATTGGTGATTTTGCTCCTGATTTATAAACAGCTTGTAGCAAGTATGTATATTTTGTATTAACAGTTAGTAATTTATCTTTAAAACTATCTTTTGTACTTTTAAACGTCTTATACATTGTTGGTTGTTTTCCTTCTTCTCCTTTATATAAAATATACTCTAATACATTAGGTATATTGTAATACCATTTTAACCGAATATATTTTAATTCTCTATTTACCTCTCCATTAAGTTTTGTTATTTCTTTTTTTAACCTGTTATCAGAAATTTTAATTTTTAATGGTGTTATAGGTTCAGATTCTAAACCAGAAGAATCAATTGTTAAAATAGTATACAAATATGTTTTATTAACTGTTGCACTATTATCAACATAACTATTTTTAGGTAATACTAATTCAGCTAATAATTGCCAAGAACTATTAACTCCTTTTTCTTTTCTATATAGCATCGTACTTTTAGCATCATTACTTGTACTTGTTACCCAGTTCAAATATACTTTTGATTCTTCCGTTTTAAAAGAAGTAAAAATAGGTTGTGTTGGCGGTATAATATCTGGTTTTTTTAACTCTAATACCTCTGAAAACTGCGAAGGGTTATATCTTTTATCAAAAGATTGTACTTTATAATAAATCTTATCATTAAGAGTTTTAATATTAATTGTGTCAATTATATAATTATTTGGAGTAGGCTCATAGGTGATCTGAGTAAATTCATTATCGTTAAAATTAGAACGAAAAACTCTATATCCTAAAAAGTCATTTTCTAAATTTAATTTCCAATTAATTTTTACTACTCCTAAAGAATCTATTTTACCTATTAGTTCTACTGGAACAGCGGGTGGTGTACTATCGTCTAACTGTACCATTTTCGGGAAAGATTTACGCTCATTTCCGTCGTAACCTACCGCTACTATTTTATAATAATTTATAGGTTTTATGTTAGATAATTTATAACTTCTAGTACTTTTTGAAATCTCAGAAACAACAGTAGTATAAATCCCTTTTGGAGCATTAGACCTTAATAATTTAAACGACTTTAATTCAGCTATTCCTTCTTTAGGAAACTCCCAATTAAGAGTAACTTGTTTATTAGTATCATTAATTTTTATATTAGTTAAATTTGGAACAAATTTCAAAGGAGTAATTCCTTTACCTGAAACCACATTAGTGTATGGACCTTCTATACCAAAAGGAGATATACCTTTTAATCTATATTTATATATTTTATTATTTTGTGGTAAACTATCTACATACATCATTCTACTTGATGGATTCTTTTCTCTTTCTCCTAAATTTGCTATTGGAGTAGTATTTAATGGCTTAAAAGAACTTCCATCATTATCTGATCTTTCTAGGATATAGCTATTGTAATATTTTTTCAACAAAGCAAAATTCCAACTTAACATTGCAGTTTTATCTTTGAAAACTCCAACAAATTCTTGAGGAGTTGGCAATGGTTTATAATTACTTAGTCCTAAATAAACACCTCCTGATTTAATTTTCTTCTTAGGATTTTGCTTTGCTATTCTTACTGTATACAAATAGCGTTCATTCTCATTTACACTTTTGTCTATAAATGCTAATCCAGAAAACTTAGCTACTTTAAAATCTTGATCAGCTGCATAAATAGCAAAAGAAAATCGTTGTTCTAAAGCTTGAGCCAAATTTAATATGCTCATAATTCCATTAGCCCCTTCATTCATTTCTACATCAAATTGTTCACCATATAATGCTTGTGCTGCAATCGCTGCATTATTATTTTTTTCAGTAAACTCCTTCCAATCCATCATAGGTTTAGGTTTAATAGGAACTGTATTTAATTGAACTACTATAGGTGTTTTTAACACTTGTTTATTGATTACAATTGTTTTTCGCTCAATTATATATCCTACTTTATTAGCATATTTCCATGCTGAAGGGCTTGTTACACCCCAACGTAGCATTATAGTATTTTTCGTTGGATGTGCTATAACTTTTACTTCAGGTACTTCATTACCAAGTTCTTTTTGTGCAAATAAATTGAAGGTAAAACCTAAAAAAAATATTAAAATTTGAACTTTTATATTTAAACTATTATTCATTTATAGGGTTTATATATTTTACGATATTATCTTTTCCTTGTTTTACTTGACCTGGTAAAACATATTTAAATTTTGTTTTATACTTTCCTCTTCTCATATAAGGAAAAGCTTCTGTTACAAGCTTAACT
Source organism: uncultured Tenacibaculum sp. (assembly GCA_964498665.1). Classification (GTDB taxonomy): domain Bacteria; phylum Bacteroidota; class Bacteroidia; order Flavobacteriales; family Flavobacteriaceae; genus Polaribacter. Next base: position 17,881 of record CAZCHR010000017.1, read on the forward strand.
GACATTGGATTTGATTGCCAATTAATAGTTGAGTTTACCAATTGATAACTTAAGTCTTCATAATCTTTTAAATAATAATGTGTTAAATTATATCTGTAAGGATTATAGAGACTAGTTTCTCCTGTTGAACCATTTTCTAAATATGTTAAGTACCAAGTCATAGGTTCTACACCTTCTACAGGAGGAATACCTACCTTATCAGTATCTCTAGAAACTTCTATTTCACCAGCTAATGGATAATTTTGATATAACAACGGATAAATTTGCTTTTTGTAATAAGAATCTTCTAAAATAGCTCTTGAAACCACTAAAGGTGCATTTCCTGAATATTCATTTCCTCTTAATTCTAACAAATCAAATGGTTCTTGAGTATCAATTTTTGCTAATAATGTTAATCCATATGGATAATCTACATGATCGTATAAATCATTATTCTTATTCATATCATTCATTTTATCTTTAAAGGTATCATACTCACTGGTTCTAAAATCATATAATAACAGTTCTCTTTCCCCATCATTTGTAGCTGCTTCATTTACCGTTTTTGATTTTACCGCTGCAGTATTTTCGTCATTTCCACCTATATCTTTATCATTATAAGATTCTGATATATTATCATCTATATTTCCCTTTTTTTCAGAAACTAACTTAATATTTACATTATACTTTGTTTCATGTTGCATATTATTAGGCAAAGTATATGTAACTTGTTTTTTTGCTGAGTTATAATTAAATGTTTTTTCTAATTCATTCCCTATCTCTGAAGTCATTAACATTGTTTTATCCCAATTGGGTACTGCGTTAAAAAGATAAGATTGTCCTCTTTTTAAATTAATATATGCTGTACCATATTCTTCAATAAAAAAGTTTTTTTGACCTAAAACTGGATACATATATTCAATGTTACTTAAAGGTATTGTTTTTGGTGCTTCGCCAGTTGTAAAATTAACCTCTTTAGTTTCTGTACTTACTTTACCTTTAGATTTTATAGATACCCAACTACCATTTTTAAATTCTTCGAAATGTAATTGTATAAACGCTTTAAGTTGAGCGTTAGGTGGTAAAATTTCATGAGAATAAAACACTGCTACATCATTTTTATCATTCCATTTTATCTCGCCTTCTATTGGATTACCATTATTTTTAACCGAAAATTCATCTAATAATATTTTATATTTTCTATCTCCGGTTTCATCTGGCAATTCAAAAATTTTATTTATTTGTAAATTAAAAACTGCTTTAGGAGCAGCAAATACATCTACTTCGGTACTATTATCTCTTGGTTTTAAATCTCCAATAACTACAATACCATTTAAAGGGCTTCCTCCTACAATCTCACATTTATCACCTAATTCTACTTTAAATCTAAATCTTCCTTTAATTAATCCCCCTAAAAGGTTAAATCTTCCTCCTAAATATCCTCTAAACCAAGAAGGGTTTGGTAAACGTGCTTGTAATAATACAGCTCCACCACCACTAATAATTGGTATTTTCTTTTTAGAACCGAAAAGCCTAAAAGTTAAACCAAGTTCTCCTTGTAAATATGCATACGCTTGCCCATTTGCATACCAACCGTTCATCCCTATAGGTTCGGATGATCCTTTACAATGAGCATCACCATAGTCTTTTAACATGATATCAAAACCTACACCAGCATCAAAACGAGCATAGAATATTAAAAAAGTTAAATCTCCAGTAGTTACACTTAAACTTGCTCCGAATGCTAAACCATAACCTGACTCTAACATATTTAAGTCGCGCATATAATCTAAATCTGAAACATCAACACCTAAAATATCAGCTACAATTGCTGGTGGTGGTGGACTACCTGGTAAGTTATCTCCTGTCATAAAATAACTATCCATTTTTACTTTAAGAATCGCTAAATCTATTTCAACCCCAATTCTATCTTCTGGCGTTCCTATTAAAATGTGCCATTCGTCTGGAGCTGCATAAAAATCTAACCATCCTGCTCTACCATATTTACCAACTCCTTTAATTATACCTAAATTAATATAAACTTCAGCAGTTGTTTGAAATATATCATTTACAAAATCAAAACCTATATATAAACTCGCTGCAATAGCTGCGCTTGTTTCTTGTGCTGGTAAATATGGATTATCTTTATCTTCAGCTACAGATTTTAAATTATTTAATACTTTTTCAGAAAAATTATCAGGTAAAGTAGACATTATTTCCCCTTTTCCTTTAAGGTAAATTTCTTGCAAACCTCCAGATCTTCTAAATGCCATACCAAACTCTACGGTTGCATTAAATAAATCTTCTGATCCTTCTGCTGTAATACCTATAGATGCTTTCATACCGAAAGCATTTTCTTCATAAGGTTCATAAACAATTCCTGAAGAAGAAGCTCCTATTTCTTGAAAAGCAGCATCTTCTTTAGCACTTACACCACTCATTCTCATCCTGTTATAAAAACCTCCTCCAAAAGTATTAATTGAAAACCCTGGAAAAACAGGAACTCCTTTAGATAAGGTTACCTGCCCATCTGCAAACCAATATCTAAATGTATCTGTTCTTCCAAATAAAGCTTTAACTTTAACTTCAAAACCTCCTAAACCTTTGGTATATTTTGCTCCGACAGCTCCTGCAAAACCTGTTCCGTATGTAGGATGATCGTCAAATATAAAAATAGCGCCTTGTAACTGTGTACCAGCTACATCCATTTTTATATATAGTTTTTCTAAGTTTACGCCATCAAATTTCCATTTATTATCTTCTTTAAGTCCTTTAATACCCAACTTAGTAGCTCCCCCGTTACCTCCATCGGTTGAAGAGGTTAGATTAACTTCTAAATCAAAAAATAATTCTGTTGTATTATCAGATGGTGTTTTTAATCCTATTTCATTAATTGCAATCGGAAACCCAGCTAGTGCCAATCTACCTTCTAAACCAAAATAATCTACCTTAAATGATGGAGAGTCTGTTTGCAGTACCATTTTTTGAAACTTAATTCCTTTAAAATTAATGGTACTTTTTTTAGTATTTGAAGCTGATTCTGTGTTGTTATTTGCTTTTCCTAAACCTGCTGCTATAGTTAAAGACCCGTTTAAACTTGCTTTAGGTTTAAACTTACCATCTTTAACTTTCATTTCTACATAAGAGTCTTTGGTTAAATATACATCGGCTTTCCAAACATTAAATTTAATATCTTTTTCTGTTTCAACTTTTAATTTATATTCTCCTGGTTGAAATACTGCCTGATATTTTAAACTGTCTAATTGTGATACAGGTAATACTAGTTTACCTTTAAACTCACCAGCTTTTAAATTATTAGTTTCTATATCTAATAAAAAATAATCTAATGAGAAATCCCATCCAGAAGCATCTCCTTCGTTAAGACCTATTACATTTTTTCCTATAAATTTTCCTGTTACCCCTTGTCCATCAATAATTAAATCGCTGGCACCAAAAGCAACTCTATCTGTTTTACCTTTAATTTTAAATTCTGGAGGTAATATTACTTCTAATGACTTTACATAAACTCCACGCCATAAATTTGGAGCTGCGTTATAATATTTATTTATATATGATGCTGGTGTTGCAGGATCGTTTCGTAAATCGCTAAAATCAAAAACAGCAGTGTTTAATTTAAAGGTTGTTCCTTCAAGACCTTTAATACCAAACTCTGGTAACGATATGTTTACCACCATATCGTTCCAATCTGAAATTGTGGTTTTAAAATCTGCCTCTACATATCCTACTTTCTTCTTTCCGTTTTTATCTACTGGATGTAATAAACCATCAGCAAATTTTATGTTAGCATCTAACCCCATTTCTTTAAAACCAGAACAATCTATAATGGCATAAGTACCTGGTTTTTCGAAACTTCCTTTTAAGGTTAATAGTACTGAACCTTGGTTAAAGTTTGTTGTAAATTGCGATATTAAATTTAATTTTGCATCGCCAATAATACCTCCTGTATGTGATAGTTTTACGTTTGAGGCCCCTAATATTAATACTTGATCGCCTCTTTTATCATTTTTACTAGGTAACTCTACTTTTAAGAATACTGTTAACTCTGTAAATGCTGGCTTAAAAACCGCTTTTGCAATACCTACCGTATATTTTACATTACTAATACTTACGGGTTTTATAGCAACAGGTAATTGCCCTAAACCATCTTTTGTTAAAAATTCGATATAATTATCTAACTCTTCTACTTTTTTAAAGGTATTGGTTGCTTTATCTAGCCACTTTTTATTCTCTGTAGAATCTGCAGTATTAAATTGAAAACCTTGCTCAGTAAAGCGTTGCTCTATAACTGTTGTTGCTACTTTATCGAACTTGTTTAATGAAGAAAAACTACGAAAGGTTTTAGCTGTATTCGTTTTTATACCTTTTGTGCTTATTTTCGTTGCGGTACTGTCTTTTTTAATAGGGTCTGTTATAGTGTTTGATATCATAGTAACACTAAAAAATAAACTAAATAAAAATGTTATAAAACGTAATTTTTTCTTCATAGTTTGGTTCGTTTATATCTTCTTTCCTAGATGTATTGTTTTTGACTTTGGTACTATTAAAGGACTATTTACCGTTGTCGTTACTCTTACTAACTTTTTCTTACTTTTTTGCTAGTACGATCAGCCTATTTATAAAGGTTTTTGTTTTTTAATAATCTAATTAATGTTTTTAAGAACTAAAAATAAAATTCCTGCACTAAAAATTACCATTAACAATAAACCAAGTATAGGTAAAATAGTCTTATTTATATTATTAATTGTAACCTTATTTGGGTTTTCATTTTTTGTTACATAAACCCCTATTTCATCTCCTATTTTTGGTAAAAACTTAAAATCTATTTTTTTATATTTAAAATGGATATCTGTTTCTGATTTCTCATACGTATCATTTTTTAAAAGGAACCTAAAAGTAATTCTTAACTGCTCTTTTGGGTACAAATAACTAAATCTTGCAGGAGGTGTTTTTACCCATAATAAGTCTACTACTTTAGCCTTCATTTTATAACCTTTTTTATAATTATAAATACTTAAAACTCCTTTAATTATTTTATAAATAAAAAAAGTAGATAATGCCCCTAAAAGAAAAACAAAAATGTATAAATCGTTCATTATTTTATATTTAATATTCTCCTGTAATGTCTATTCTAATTTTAGTAAGTATTTCTCCTAACAAATTTTTCCCTTGCCAAGTTTTTCTGTTTTGCGCCCTAGAATCATCTTCTATTAGACCAATACCCCAAACTTTATCATTCGGTGCCGCTTCAACAAGAGTAGTACCTTTTGTTGCTAACAACATTTTTTTTAAATCTTCATTTTGTGTAAACTTAGCGCTATTAGCATCATAAATAACTGAAGTTTTAAAGACTTCCCAAGTTTCTAATATTTCATCCGTCATTTTAATAGAACGTCCTATTTGTTTTTGTTTTTTAGGATCTTTCGTAGACAATACTTCTTGTGCTGCATCAAAATCTAAAGACAATAAGCATTTATGGTACATCATGAACTGTTCTGCAGAACTAAATGATATTTCTCTTTCAAAATTTTCTAAATAATCTGGGGTTCTAAAAATTCTTTCACCCATAAAATTACATTTATACCATTGTGAAAAAGGAGATTTTGTTGCCCAAAAAAATGTAAACTTTTCATTTTCTCTCTCATTTGCCTTTAATAATAGTTCCTCTCCAAAAGTTAAGCCTCCAGCATGATGTGCAGCATACTGAAAACCTCTTAAGTGCTTTTCTTCTATTTCTCTCTGAGTCATTTTACTGTATTCTAGATCTGTTTTCCTCTTCATAATAATACTTTCAATTTTAGAGTATTTTATAAACTCATCATCTGTTAAATTCTCATATAAAAACAACCATTCAGGTGATTGTTCATCAGACATCTCAATCATTGATTTAACAATTTCTTCCGTTAAACCTTCTTTTTCTATAATTTCTTTTGTTACAATTATCATAATTCTGACATGTTTATTTCATAAATCCCTTTAGTATTTTTTTCTACTGACAATACTTTAAACTTTGTTCCACTCTTAAATAAAATTTCTGCTTGATTATCTCCTACTACTTTTGTGTAATGAGACATATCCCCCGCTGGCGCAAGCGTCTCGCTTGTGCTATCTAAAACTCTACAATTTAAATTACTTTCTATTAACATATTTTTTCTATCTCTTTTTCATTTATACTCTTTTCTTACTCTCACTGTCACGAGCAAGATGCTCGCGCTAGCGGGGGGTAATGAGACATATCCCCCGCTGGCGCAAGCGTCTCGCTTGTGCTATCTAAAACTCTACAATTTAAATTACTTTCTATTAACATATTTTTTCTATCTCTTTTTCATTTATACTCTTTTCTTACTCTCACTGTCACGAGCAAGATGCTCGCGCTAGCGGGGTTGTTTTAAAAACCTATTTACCGTTGTCGTTATTCTTACTAACTTTTTCTTACTTTTTTGCTAGTGCGAGCGTCACGCTCGTACTTACTCTATATTTTAATTCTAAAAATTAAAACCCCATACTCTTAATATCCTTACTTCTTACTCATACCGTCACGAGCAAGATACTCGCGCTAGCTGAGACTAACTTTAAAAATGATCATTAAACTTTAATACATAATCTAATATTTTCATTTTTTTGTGAAAATTCTAAAAAAGCTCTTGACTCCTTCTAACCTATTGGGTACATAAATTTTTG
>CAZCHR010000018.1:0-6454 GCA_964498665.1 uncultured Tenacibaculum sp.
GATCTATAGAGAAATTTTGATTAATATAATTTTCTATTTCTAAAGTTGAAACTAAAACAAGTTTATTCGGTAGTGTTGGTTGAATGTTATCATTTAATTCTAAAGGGATATTATTCAGCCAAATAAAATTACTGGCTTTTAACCTTTTTTCATTTAATTTTAATTTATTAGCTTCTAAATCAACTAGTCTATTTTGTAATATAATTTTAGATTCAATACTATCTATAGCAGCACTTGAGCCTGTTTCTACATTTCGTTTTACAGCTCTAAAACGATTATCGGCATTTTTTAAATAATCTTTAAATATTAGTTGTTCGTTTTTTGCTTTTACCCAATCAAAATAAGCCAAAGAAGCATCTAGTAATAATTGATTCACTAAAAGTTCTCTTTCCGATTCGGATTGTTTAACAAAAAGTTTTGCTTTTTTTAATGAGGCAGCTCTGTCATTTATTAATAAGCCTTCAAGAACAGATACTGTAAGTCCGAAAGAAAACAGACCTTCATCAGGAACATCATCTTCAGGGTTTAAGAATACTCCTGAATTCTGTTCAAAGTTTGCTTTAAATTCAATACCATACCAAGTAGGAACTTTAAAAGTACCACTCAAAAGATCAAAGTAATCAATTCCTTTAAATTCTTTTGTTTTAAAATCAATTTCAATTTTAGGGTCAAAACCACCTCTTGATTTTAATAACTTAGCTTCTCCTTGGCTAAGTACTAAATTAGCTTGTTTAATTATTGGGTGATGCTTTTTTACATAACCCATATACTCTTCATAACTCAATATATTTAATCCTTCTTGTGTTGTTTGTTGGGCTATAGCAATACAAGATGTTAAGAGTATGATATATGTTGTTATAAATTTTATCATTTCGATTTTTTATCAGTCTTGTTAGACTTTGTTTTTGGTGTATAATAGTCAGGTGGAAAACCATTTAATTGTCTCCATAACTCATACCATAATGGAACATTATCTAATAAAGCTATTGTTAATGCACCTGAGCCAGGTCTTAACCTTTCGGGCCATGTATTTTCATCTTTATTTGGTGCAATTAATACACGAAACTTTCCATTATCACTTATAAAAGTTTCTACAGCTACTATTGTTCCGGCATAAGTACCAATGGAAGCGTTGGGCCAACCACTAAAGAAAATAGCAGGCCATCCATCAAATTGTACTCTAATTTTTTCGCCTACGTGTATCAGCGGCAAGTCGATAGGAGATATAAAAGTTTCTACAGCTAAATCGTAATTGCTAGGCATTATGTTTACTATTTTTTCACCTGCTTTAAATGTTTCTCCAATACCTGAGCGCAAGGCTTTATTTATATAACCATCTTGAGGTGCTGTTATATAATATAGCTGATTACGTAAGCTGTAATTTGCTGATTGATTTTCTAGTTTTAAAACTTGTGCTTCTGTTTCAAACTGACTAGACTCTGCAGAGTATAAATCACTTTTTGCTTTTGCTATTTTGTTTGCATATTCGGTGTTTATTCTGCTTATCTCTATTTGAGAATTGAAAATTTGATTTTGACTTACTAAAAGTTTATTCTCCTTCTCAATTAATTTAGCTTGCATTTCTTGAAGCTTAACTCTCTTCATTTCTAAATCGACCATTGATTTTAGACCTTCTGCTTGTAAAGTTTTTGTTCTTTCAAATTGAGCTTTACTAACTTCTGTATTTGCTTTTGTAGCTTGAAAAGCAATACTATCACTTTGAGCCTTTAATTTAGATTGTTTTAGTTTATTTCTAGATTGGCTTAATTTTAGTTTTCTTTCTTGTTCTAAGGATGCTATTTGATTTTTTAAAACATCTGTTTTTCCTTTATAAGAAGCAACTGATTTGTTTTTTACATCTCTTTGTGAGTTTGTTCTTTCTACTAAAAGTGGATCAAAATATTCGCTCTTAATTTCTGATATAAATAAGATAGTATCTCCTTTCTTTACAGCACTCCCTTCGTTAACATACCATTTTTCAATTTTCCCTGGAATTGGAGATTGTATTGTTTGTGGTCTTTGATCTAAAGATAGTGTTGTGACAAAACCTGTACCAGAAACATTTTGTGTCCATGGCAAGAAAAGGCAAATAATAAGTATAATAAATGATAAACCTAAAAAGCGATTAAACAATGTATAATGCTTTGCTTTTTGTGCTTTTTGATAAGCTTTATATTTTTCTAATTCTATTTGCTTATGAAGCTGGTTGTTAGATATATTTAGCATAATTAATCTTCTTTAGTATTATTAATTAACACTCCATCCGTTAAAGTCACTTTTTTGTTACACTTGTTATTCCAACGAGCACTTCTACTAGCAACAATTAATGCCCAAGGTTTATCTGGAGCAATTAAAAATTCTATAATTTTAGTTGCTTCTTCATGATTAAACTCTTCTAAGACATCTTTTAATAACAATAATTTTGGCTTTTTAATTATTGCAGCAGCAATACCAATTCGTTTAGAAATAGTATGAGGAACCTCTAACCCTTCTGATTTAATAACGGTATTAATACCATTTGGTTGTTCTTTAATATAATTAAGAAGACCAACATTTTTTAAAGCCCAGTGTAATCTTTCAGGAGTAATTGTAGGGTCTCCGAATGTTATATTTTCTAAAATAGTACCGTGGAACGGAGTTTGCTCAGGTAGAGCTTGACCGATAGAATCTCGGTATTCTTCCAATTGTACTGCCCTTATAGATATGTCATTTATATAAATAGCTCCTTTTGTGTGAGGTTGTAAACCAGAAATTATTTTTAATAAACTAGATTTACCAGAACCAGGAGGCCCTTGTAATAATATACGGTCACCAGCATTAATTTTTAAATTAGCTGATTTTATAACTTCTTTTTCGTCTGTAGAAATATGTGATACATCATCTAATTCAATAGAAAGTGGTTGTTCTGCTTCAAATGGATTAACACCCGTTTCAGGGTCCATTTCTTTATCTACTACTTGACCTATTTTTTCTAAAGATGTAAGAACATCATAAAAAGATTCAAGACCTGAGATAAGCTTTTCAACAGAACTTATGACTAATAGAATAATAATTTCTGCAGCTACAAACTGTCCAATGTTCATTTGTTGATTTAAAACTAAAAGACCACCGATAATTAATAGACCAGCAGTAACTAAAATTTTAAATACAATCATTTGTGCAAATTGCTGCATTAAAACTTTAAAGTGACTTTCTCTAGCGTTTATGTAATCTAACGTTAATTCATCATTACGCTCTAAGATCAAATTTGTTTTACTTGATATTTTAAAGCTTAATACTGATCGTGCTAATTCTTGTATCCAATTGGCAACTTTGTATTTGCTTTTAGATTCTCTTAAACTAGTTTCCATACCGGTTTGCGCAGTATATTTAAATACTAAATAGATTAAACCTATAAGTAAGAAACCATAAATAATGAAAAAAGGATGGTAAAAAGAAAGTAATATAAGCCCAAATACAATTTGTAAAATTGCAGCAGGAAAATCAATTAATAATTTAGAAAGACCTTTTTGTACTGTAAGAATATCAAAAAAACGATTTGCTAATTCGGGCGGGTAGTAATCACTGAATTCACTAAGTTTTATTTTAGGAAAACGGTAAGCAAGTTCAAAAGATGTTCGCGTAAATATTTTTTGTTGCATATTTTCTAAAATACGCACTTGCATCATTTGTAATACTCCTTGAAAACCAACACCGATAGTAACTAATACAACTAAAATTATCCAAGAACTACTTATTTGTGCTCCTTGAATAAGATTAATAATTGCTTGAATACCTAGTGGTAATGATAAAGCTACCAGGCCAGCAAAAATAGCATAATAGAAAATATGCTTTATATCTCTTCGGTCTAATTGCATTAAACCAACAAATCTTTGCCAAGGTGTTTTAATTTCTTTAGCCATACCTTTTTTGTTTTTTCTTACAAAAACAAATATAATAGTATTACTATTATTTATAGGTGTTTTTAACGCTGTTTTAATATATGTTCCTAACTATATCGTTTGTTTTTTTATAGTTTTAAAAGAAGTTAATTTAACTTATAATAAATCTGTTGTGTATCTAACCAATCTAAGAGTTCTGTATTAATATTAATTTTAAGTCTTCTACTTGGCATTGTTAAAGAAACTTTTTCTTTTGTTTCAAATACAGTTACACTTAAGCTATGTGAACCTGTATTTGAAACTAGCGTATGGTGTAGATTATCTACATAAGTCTCTGTAAGGTCTGTTACATTTAATTGTAATGTTAGTTTACGTGCAAATTGGTCAATAACATCGTGTAATAACATAAAATTATTGAATTGAATACGGGGTTCCCCTTTTTTACCAGTGTCTTTATTAGTCCAGCCTTCTCGTATGTATGCTTTAATATGCACAAAGGTATTTTTTACCAAATAAGGTCTAAATTTTAGATACTCTTCTCCGAAAACACGAAACTCATTAGCCATGTCATAATCTTCAATATAAAAAGTAGCCCACCCTTTTCCGTTTTTTGAAACTCGATGTTCTACACTAGTAACAACTCCTCCAAAAGATATTTCTCTATTTACAATTAAATTTAAGTCAGCAAAATCTTGAAGTTTTCCATTACAATAATGTTTTAAAGCTTGCTTATGGTCATCTAAAGGATGACCAGAGATATAGATACCAACCACTTCTTTTTCTTTAGCAAGTTTTTCCATTGTACCCCATTCATCACAAGGCGGCACAATCGGTTCTGGAATTTGGACATCGCTAGATTCTCCAAATAAACTTACTTGAGAAGAGTTTTCGCTTTCTTGAAATTTACTTCCAAACTTAATAGCTTTTTCAAGAAAAGTAGCACCTGTTCCTTCGTTATGAAAAAACTGTGCACGGTGAGTTTCTCCTAAAGAATCAAACCCACCAGCAAGTGCTAAACTTTCAAAAGCTTTTTTGTTGGCGGCTCTTAGATCTATACGCTTGGCAAAATCGAATATAGATTCATATTTACCATCTTCTTTTCTATTGTCAACTATTGTTGCTACAGCACCACTACCAACTCCTTTAATGGCAGCCATTCCAAAACGTACTGCTCCTTCATCGTTTACAGAAAATTTATTGAATGATTCATTAACATCAGGGCCAAGTACGTTAAGCCCCATTCGTTTACATTCTTCCATGAAAAATGTAATTTGCTTAATGTCATTCATGTTATTGGAAAGCACGGCAGCCATATATTCTGCTGGGTAATGTGCTTTACAATATGCGGTTTGGTAAGCAATCCAGGCATAACAAGTGGAGTGTGATTTGTTAAAGGCATAGGATGCAAATGCTTCCCAGTCTTTCCAAATTTTCTCAAGTTTATCTTCGGCATGCCCTTTTTCCATAGCTTGCTTAATGAATTTGGGTTTCATTTTGTCAAGTACAGCAATTTGCTTTTTACCCATAGCCTTACGCAAAACATCGGCATCCCCTTTTCCAAAACCAGCGAGTTTCTGTGAAAGCAACATTACTTGCTCTTGGTATACGGTAATACCATAAGTTTCGGCTAAATATTCTTCGCAGGCATCAAGGTCATAGGTAATTTCTTCATCACCATGTTTACGAGCAATAAAACTAGGAATGTATTCCATTGGACCAGGTCGATACAAGGCGTTCATGGCAATTAAATCGGCGAAAACAGTAGGCTTAAGCGACCTCATGTGTTTTTGCATTCCAGGAGATTCATATTGGAATACCCCAACAGTTTCTCCACGTTGGAATAACTCATATGTTTTTACATCGTCAAGCGGGAAGTTCTCAGGATCGAGTTCTACACCATGTTTTGCTTTGACAATTTTTACAGTATCTTTAATTAAAGTAAGGGTCTTCAGACCCAAGAAGTCCATTTTTAGTAGACCAGCATCTTCCACTACTGAGTTGTCAAACTGGGTACAATACATTTCGGAATCCTTAGCTAATGCTACAGGAACGAATTTTGTAATATCATCAGGTGTAATAATAACTCCACAGGCATGAATACCAGTATTTCGAACAGAACCCTCTAAAACGTGTGCTTGGTTTAAGGTTTCCGCTTCAAGACCGTCTCCTTCAGAAATGCTAATTAATTCATTAATTTTAATAAGCTCTTCACTATTAAATTTCTTTCTAAGTGTAGCCTCATCAACACCAATAATTTTTTTAAGTTTCGACATGTTGGGAATCAACTTCGCCATTCTGTCTGAATCCATCAGCGGTAAATCAAGAGCCCTTGCGGTATCACGAATAGAAGACTTTGCAGCCATGGTACCATAAGTGATAATTTGTGCTACTTGGTTTGATCCATATTTGTCAATCACGTAATCCATAACTCGACCTCGACCTTCATCATCAAAGTCAATATCAATATCGGGCATACTTACACGGTCAGGATTCAAGAAACGCTCAAAAAGTAAATCGTACTTAATAGGGTCCAAATTGGTAATCCATAAACAATAAGCAACGGCTGAACCAGC
>CAZCHR010000018.1:6554-24066 GCA_964498665.1 uncultured Tenacibaculum sp.
TTGATTTACACGGTCTTCATCTTCTTGACCATGACGCATTAATTCTATATATAAATCATCACCAAAGGTATCCTTCCACCAAACTAAAGCTTCTTCCGCTTGGTTTTCTCCAACATTTAAAACTTTACTAGGAACTTCACCATATAAATTTCCAGTAAGAGCAATTACGTCTTCTTTGTATTGTTCAATTACTTTTTTGTCAATTCTAGGAACATAATATTTACCCGATACAAAGGCAATTGAGGACATTTTAGCTAAGTTCAAATAACCATTTTTGTTTTTAGCTAGTAATACAATTTGATATCCGTTGTCTTTTATCGATTTATTAGTGTGGTCTTCACAAACTTGAAATTCACATCCAATAATAGGAGTTATTTCAATTTCAGGTTCCGGTAGTTCGTTTAAAGGTTCTTGCCCTTCTTCAAGAGTGTTGTTTAAAGTAGCATCGTAACGAGCTTGATTTTCTTCATTTTTAGCTTTTGCTCCTTTGTTATGCTTTAAAGCAGCGTTTACAAAATGAAATGCACCATACATATTTGCATGATCCGTCATTGCTACTGCAGGCATTTTTGCTTTAGCAGTAGAGCTAATTAACTCGGGTATACTAATAGTTGATTGCAATATAGAAAACTGTGTATGGTTATGTAAGTGCGCAAAATTGGCATTTTGTAAACCTTTCAAGTTTTCTTTTAAATCAGCGTCAGTTGGAGTGTCATCAATTAAATGCTTCTCTAATTCTTTTCGAATTTTTTCAGAAGCTTTTTTAAGATTGATGTGTTTTAATCCAACATTTTCAAATGGAGCAGGGTTTGCTTCGCGGAAACGTTTAATATATGTTTCGTCGCTATCTAACTTTTGAGTAGTATATTTTTCTTGACGGATTAATTCTAAAAAGCAACGTGTTGTTGCTTCAACATCGGCAGTGGCATTATGAGCTTCTCCAAAACCAACTCCAAATAAATGTTTATGTAGTTCTGTTAAGGTAGGAAGTTTAAATTTTCCTCCACGACCTCCAGGAATTTCACAAAGCTTAGCAGTATCCTCAGTACAAGTATCCAATACTGGTAGGCTAGCCATTTTACTTTCTATTTCATATCTGTGAAACTCACAGCCCATGATGTTTACATCAAAACCAACATTTTGACCAACTACAAATTTTGATTTTTCTAGAACAGCATTAAATTTCTCTAAAACTTCTATTAAAGGAACACCTTGTTGTTCTGCTAGCTCAGTAGAAATACCATGTATTTTTTCGGCATCGTACGGAATATTAAAACCTTCAGGTTTTACTAAGTAATCCTGATGTTCAATACAATTACCTAATTCGTCATGTAGTTGCCATGCAATTTGAATACAGCGAGGCCAGTTATCAGTGTCGGTAATTGGAGCTCTAAAGTTCTTGGGTAAACCAGTAGTTTCTGTATCAAATATTAAATACATTCCGTTGTTGTTAATGTTTTATGGCTTTTTTACTATAAAAAAAGCGGTTTATAAAATTAATGAAATACTGGTATTTATTTAAGGCAGCTTTCTATTTTGTATAGTATTTTATTAACACTAAGCCCACATATTTCATGAAGTTCCTCTACAGTTCCATGGTCAATAAAGCTATCGGGTACTCCTAGTATTTCAAATTTACCTTTATAATTAAATTGTTGTGCTTCTTGCAAAACAGAAGATCCAAATCCGCCTTTTATTGTACCGTCTTCAATAGTGATAATTGTATTGAATTTAAGGAATACTTGCTCCAATAAACTAAGATCTAATGGTTTTATAAAACCCATATCAAAATGAGCTACTTTATTATTAAAGTTGTTTTTTGCGATGACTTTACTTACTCGAGGTGTCATATTACCAATGCTTAAAATTGCAATTTTATTACCTTTAGTTAATTGAGTTCCTTTACCAATAATTGTTTTTTGTAAAGGTAAATTCCAATTTAAAGAAAACCCTCTTCCTCTAGGGTATCGTATGGCAATTGGTAAATCTAGGCCAAGTGAGGCTGTATATAAAATATTTCTGAATTCAATTTCATTGGCTGGAGCCGAAATAATTAAATTAGGAATACAATTTAAATAAGCAATATCAAAAACTCCATGATGCGTAGCGCCATCTTGACCAACCAAACCAGCTCTATCTACACAAAAAATAACTGGTAGTTTCTGTAAAGCTACATCATGAATAATTTGATCGTAAGCGCGTTGTAAAAAAGTAGAGTAAATTACACAAAACGGAACTAGTTTTTCAGTTGCCATGCCAGCAGCTAATGTGACAGCGTGTTGCTCGGCAATACCAACATCAAAAGTTCTTTCAGGGTATTTTTGCATTAAGTTATTTAAGCCACTACCTGTTGGCATTGCAGGTGTTAGGGTAACAATTTTTGAATTGTTGTCGGCCAAATGCATAAGAGTATTTCCTAAAACATCAGAAAATTTAAGAGGCTGTTCTTTTTTTTGTTTAGGAATAAGTTCACCTGTTTTAGCATTGAATTTTCCTGGAGCATGATAGCGTACCTGGTCTTCTTCTGCTTGTTGTAACCCTTTTCCTTTTGTTGTTACTACATGAAGTAATTTAGGGCCTTTAATTTTTTTAAGATCTTCTAAATGCTTTAATAATTCTTCAATATTATGCCCATCAATAGGTCCAATGTAATTAAAGTTTAAGGCTTCAATTATATTAGGTTGACGATTAAAGTTACCTTGTTTTGTTTTAGTAAGATAGTTTTTTAAAGCACCAATACTAGGGTCAATACCAATGGCATTATCATTTAAAATAACGGTAAAATTAGCATTGGTTACTCCGGCATGATTTAAAGCTTCGAAAGCCATTCCACTAGCAATAGAAGCATCGCCAATAACAGCTATATGCTCTCTATTATTTTCATTTTTAATTTGTGCAGCTAATGCCATTCCTAATACTGCTGAGATAGAAGTAGAGGAGTGCCCTGTTCCAAAAGCATCGAACGTACTTTCGCTACGTTTAGGAAAACCACTAATGCCATTTAACTGTCGATTTGATTCAAAAACATTTTTACGGCCAGTTAAAATTTTATGTGGGTATGCTTGGTGCCCAACATCCCATACTAAATTATCAATAGGTGTATTGTAACAATAATGTAAGGCAATAGTTAATTCGACAACACCTAGGCTAGCACCTAAATGACCTTCTTTGGTAGCAACAATATTTATAATAAAATTACGAATTTCTTTAGCAAGTAAAGAAAGTTCACTTGATTTTAATTTACGTAAATCATTAGGCGATTGTATGTGCTCTAAAAGTGCTGGCATAGCACAAAAATAGTGTTTTTGATGCAGTCTTTTCTTTTTAGAACTAAAGCCTTTTATATACGATTTTAATTACTTTTGATAAAAATAGAACTCATGGATTTAGTTTTTGATGATACTTATTATATGAAGAAAGCTTTACAAGAAGCACAAACTGCTTTTGATAAAGATGAAATACCAGTAGGTGCCATTATTGTTATAAAAGATCGAATAATAGCTCGAGCTCATAATTTAACTGAATTATTAAATGATGTGACCGCTCATGCTGAAATGCAAGCAATAACAGCTGCAGCTAATTTTTTAGGAGGTAAATATTTACAAGATTGTACTTTATATGTTACTTTAGAACCATGTCAAATGTGTGCAGGGGCATTGTATTGGAGTCAAATTTCTAAAATTGTATACGGCGCAAAAGATGAAAAACGTGGTTGTGGAGCAATGGGAACCAAGTTACACCCTAAAACAGTTATTAAAGGTGGTGTGTTAGAAGAAGAATGTAGCGAAATAATGAAGCGATTTTTTATAGAAAAAAGAAACTTAAATTAGACTATAGACCTTTGTAACCTTTTCTAATATAATCTTCAAGTTCTGTGTTTTTTTCAGTAGGCGAAAAAATATCTTTACTTGCATTACTTTTATTGAAACGGTAAATTAAGAAAAGCGGAATTACGACAAAGGCTAAGCCTAACGCACTAAAGCCAAGAAATTTATTTCCTAAAATTTCTTTACCTGTATTTTGTAAATAAAAGCCAATAGCCAAACCTAATACTTCAGCAGTAACAACAAAGCGAACAAGGTATTTCATATATAAATTTTAACGAGTATAATTAATTAATTTTCTGCGGTAAGCGGTTAATAGTTTTGATTTTGAAATAAAACCATAATACATTCCATTTTTTATAACAGGTAAATTCCATGCACTAGTGTCTTGAAATTTTTTCATAACCGATTTCATATTGTCTTTTTCATAAACAACAGTATCCGGAACTTGTTTCATAAACATATTAACCTGTGTACTTTCGTACTTGTCACTATCAAACATAATAGTTCTGATATCATCTAAAAGAACAATACCTATTAGTTCATTGTTTTCTTCTACTACAGGGAAAATATTACGAGAAGATTTAGCAACAGCATTATGAACAACTTGACCTAATGTTTGTGTTGGTTGTATGCTAACAAAATTAGTTTCAATAACGGAATCTAACTTCATTAGCTGCAATAACATATCATCTTTATTATGGGTGATAAGTTGTCCTTTTTCAGCGAGTTCTTGTGTGTAAATAGAATGTTCAATAAAATGTTTTGTTATTAAGTATGAGATAGCAACAGTAAACATTAATGGTACAAAAAGTTGATAGCCTCCACTAATTTCAGCAATTAAGAAAATGGCAGTTAATGGGGCATGTAATACACCGGCTAATAAACCAGCCATTCCTACCAGTGTAAAATTACTTTCTGAAACTTCAAAATTGCCACCTAGTTGGTTTATTATTTTGGCTACAATGTTTCCTAAGGAACTACCGATAACCAGTGTGGGAATAATAATACCACCGCCACCGCCACTGCTTAATGTAATAGTCATGGCAATAGTTTTGAAAATAGTGATTCCTATTAATAAGGCGATTATTTTCCAAATACTATCTTTTATAATCCCGAAAGGGTTATTGCCTAAAGCAGTAATATCATTACCTGCTAATAAATTATTTATAAAGCTAAAACCTTCACCATATAAAGGCGGAATAGTGTACACTAAAATTCCGATAGCAACACTACCTATTAAAAGTTGATGAAAACGACTTTTTAATTTGCTGAAAACCTCTGAGAAGTAAAAATATACACGCGTAAAGTAAATAGATGAAAAGGCTGTTCCAATTCCTAAAATAATATAAAAAGGAATCGTTTTTATTTCAAAATCTTCTATTTCGTTCATACGAAAAAGAATTTCATTTCCTAAAAAAAGATAAGAAGTAAGTATTCCCGAAAGGGAGGCCAAAAGTAAAGGCAATAAAGATGCTAATGTTAAATCTAGGCTTAAAACCTCAACTGCAAAAATGATTCCTGCAATTGGTGATTTAAAAACAGCGGCAATTGCAGCAGTAGCAGCACAACCAAAAAATAAGGTTCTGGTTTTAGTATCTAAATGAAAAAGTGTACTAATACTAGAACTAATACTAGCTCCAGATAAAATAGCAGGGCCTAGCAGACCAACCGAACCTCCGAAACCAACAGTTAATGGAGCTATTAATAATGGGTAATATATTTTTACTCTTTTAATAATTCCATTTCTTCGGGCTATGGCATGAAGAATTGTTGGAACTGCGTGACCAGGGTAACGATCAAAAAAATACTTGTTTAATAGGTAAACTAGCATTAACCCAATTATGGGTAAAATGTAATTAATAGGTTTGTTAAATAGTTGCGATGTGTAATCGGCTAATATTTGAATGTAATGTGTGCTATTTTTTAAAAGAACAGATACCAAACCAGCAAAAAAACCAATTAAAATACTAAGGGCTAGTACCATATTCTTGTCAGAGATGTGTTTGTATCTCCAAATTAAGAACTTAGTAATGTTGTTTTTTTTAGTCATTTAAGTAGGGTAATACTTTGTTTGTAAGTTAGGATTACAAATTTAAATAGAAAATAGACGATAATTATTTTTTTAGAGACTATCTATTATGTATTATTGAATTGTTTTTTATAAAACTGATTTATGGTTAAGGCAGGTAAAGAAGATAGAGATCATGTTGTAGGTATTTTACATTCAGCATTTGAGGCTATACATGATAATAATTCGATTAATTTTATTGTGAAGCAAGATGAAAAAAGAAGTGAAAGGATAAAAGCTTTGATGGAATTTTTGGTGGATGATAGTCTTGATTTTGGAGAAGTATTACTTTCGGATAAAAGAAATGCATGTATTTTAATAAAATACCCTCACACAGCTAAAACTACATTTGCAGTAATGTGGCGTCATGTAAAATTGGCTTTTAAATGTATAGGCTTAACAAATGTGCCAAAAGTGTTAAAGCGTCAAGCAGCTATAAAGAAACACCATGTTAAAGAAGCTTATATACATCCGGTAATAATGGGAGCTACAAGTGAGGTTCGTGGTTTTGGCTATGGTGCTCGATTAATAAAACAATTATTTGAAGATAGAGAAGAAGAAACAATATTACCTGTGATAATTGAAACAACTACAGATGAGAATTTGAAAATGTATCAGCGTTTTGGTTTTAAATTATTTAAAGAAGTACAAACAAAAGATTTTCCTTTATATTTTTTAAGATTAAACTAAGAAGTATAATGTTTGAAACTAAAAAAAGCCTGTTCAATAATTATTGAACAGGCTTTTTTATGTATTTAATTGTCTTCTATTATTTTGGAGCGTCTTTCATTCCTTCTTCAACCATGCTAAAAAACTGATCTAATTTAGGAAGCACTACAATTCTAGTTCTTCTGTTTGCAGATTTATCCGTACTACTACGCGGTACGTATTGTGCTCTACCTGCAGCAGTCATTCTGTTAGGAGCAACATTAAATTCGTTTTGTAAAACACGAACTACAGCTGTAGCACGTTTCACACTTAAATCCCAGTTATCTAAAAGGATTCCTGATTTGTAAGGAACATCATCTGTATGACCTTCTACCATAAATTCGATATCTGGTTTGTTATTAACTACAGTAGCAACTTTTCCTAAGATAGTTTTTGCTTTGCTAGAAACATTATAGCTACCACTTTTGAATAATAATTTGTCAGAAATAGAGATGAATACTACTCCTTTTTCAACATTTACTTCAATATCTTTATCATTAATATCACCAAGAGCTCCTTTTAAACTTGTAACTAAAGCAAGTGTAACTGAATCTTTTTTGGTAAGGGCATCACGCATTGTTTTAATTTGTGAATCTTTTTCTTTTATACTTTCTAAAGAGCGTTCTAAGTTTTCGGCTTCTTTAGTAGATAAAGTAGCTAAATCTCCAACATTATTTAATAAAGCAGAGTTTGTTTTCTGCATTGTTTGTATTTGACTTTGAAGACCTTCGGCCTTACTAGTTGCAGAAGCTTTTTCTTCTAAACACATGTTTAATTTAACAGTAGCGCTATCTAATAATTCTTGTGTTTTCTTTTGTTTAGCTTCAAGACCTGTGTATAGTTTTTTTGACACACATGATGTTAGTAATAAACAAGAAGCTATTCCTGCGAAAAATAGTTTTTTCATAGTTATAAAATTTAATTTTAGGTTCTTAAATATATCGTTTACTGTATACAATAACGTTTAAAAAGATTAATAATTACTAGTAATGATAAAGTAAAAGATAATTTATTTTTTAATTGATTGATGATTAAAAATATAGTTCAAAAAAAAGCCACCAAAAACATAAAGTCTTCAATGGCTTAAACACTTTTAGGGAGTGTTTACTTTTCTTGTATGTTTAAAGCTATGCTTAACTCTGTTAATTGTTCATTGTCTAATGGGGCAGGAGCATCAATCATAACATCACGTCCGCTATTGTTTTTAGGGAAAGCAATAAAATCACGTATAGTTTCCTGTCCTCCTAATATAGCAACTAATCTATCTAAACCAAAAGCTAAACCTCCGTGTGGTGGTGCTCCGTATTGGAAAGCATCCATTAAGAAACCAAATTGCTCTTGAGCTTCTTCAGGTGTAAAGCCTAAATGCTTAAACATTATTGCTTGCGTTTCGCTATCGTGAATACGAATAGAACCCCCTCCAATTTCGTTACCATTTAGTACTAAATCGTAAGCGTTTGCCTTTACAGCACCTGGATCGGTATCTAATAATTCCATTTGTCCTGGTTTAGGTGATGTAAAAGGGTGGTGCATTGCGTGGTAATGTCCAGTTTCTTCATCAAGTTCTAGTAAAGGGAAATCGATAACCCATAAAGGAGCAAATTCGTTTGCTTTACGTAAGCCTAAGCGTTCTGCAAGTTCCATACGTAAAGCACTTAATTGTGCACGTACTTTATTTGTTGGTCCAGAAAGTACACAAATTAAATCGCCAGCTTTAGCATTTGTAGCTTCAGCCCATTTTTGTAAATCGTCTTGATCGTAAAATTTATCTACTGATGATTTGTAGGTTCCGTCTTCGTTACATTTAGCATATACCATTCCAGATGCTCCAACTTGTGGACGTTTTACCCATGAAATTAATTTATCAATTTCTTTACGAGTATAACTAGCTCCTCCAGGTACAGCAATACCAACAACTAATTCGGCATCATTAAATACTTTGAATTCTTTATGTTGTGCTACTTCGTTAAGTTCACCAAACTCCATTCCAAAACGGATATCTGGTTTGTCATTTCCATATGTTTTCATAGCATGATCAAATGTCATACGAGGAAAATTCTCAATTTCGAAGTTGTGTAGTTTTTTTAATAAGTGCTTTGTTAGACCTTCAAAAATATTTAGAATATCTTCTTGTTCCACAAAAGCCATTTCACAGTCAATCTGTGTAAATTCAGGCTGACGGTCGGCACGTAAATCTTCATCACGGAAACATTTTACAATCTGAAAGTATTTATCCATTCCTCCAACCATAAGCAATTGCTTAAAAGTTTGAGGCGATTGTGGTAATGCATAAAATTGTCCTTCGTTCATACGAGAAGGGACTACGAAATCACGAGCGCCTTCAGGTGTAGATTTTATTAAGTATGGAGTCTCTACTTCAATAAATTCTTGTTCCGTTAAATAATTTCGAACCTCATTAGCAACTTTACTTCTGAAAATAAGACTATCCTTAACAGGATTTCTACGAATATCTAGGTAACGATATTTCATACGAATATCTTCACCACCATCTGTTTCATCTTCTATAGTGAAAGGAGGTAGTTTAGCTTCGTTTAAAATTTCTAATTTCTCTACTAAAATTTCAATATCTCCAGTAGGAATATTATTGTTTTTTGATTCACGTTCAATTACAGTACCCGAAACCTGAATTACAAATTCACGCCCCAATGTTTTAGCTAATTCAATAACTTTAGGATCCGTACGTTCTGCATCAAATATTAATTGTGTAATACCATAACGATCTCTAAGGTCGACCCAAATCATAAAGCCTTTGTCTCTGGTTTTTTGTACCCAACCAGATAATGTAACTTTTTTATTTATATCCTCGGCGCGTAATGCACCACAAGTATGACTTCTGTACATGAAAAAATATTTATGAATACAAATTTAACTAATTAAAGTTCTTTTTTGGATAGAATATAATTATTTGAAGACTTCTTTTTTAAGAAATACTATTGTATTGCTATATGTTCTTCTTTTGAGTTTTGATATGAAGAAAAAATCTTTTTTAAACCGAAAAATAATATAATTCCAAAAGGTATAATACTTACAGCCCAACCTGTGGTTCCGCAAACTAATTCGTAAGACAAGTCTTTTAGTGTTGACCAAAAGTTAATGTTGAAACTTTTTTTAATAGCACCATAGGTCAATAATTCATGTTGAACATTAAAAATTTTAGCTCCAAGTTTTATAAAAGGAATGATTAAAAAAAGCTTAATAGGTTCCATACTATATGCAATAGTTATCATTATAGGAAAATTTAACTTTAAGGATATAGCCAAAAAAGAAATAACCACAGTGGTTAAACCTATTACAGGAAAAAGCGAGATTACTACAGCAATAACAATACTTAAGGCTAAGTCAGTGGGGGTTAAACCTTGATTAAATATATTTTTTATTTTTTGAATTACTTTTTTCATAAGCTACTTTTTGAGTAGTTAACCTATTGATATAATAAATTTTATTTAAGTTGGTTAACAATAGAGTTTGTGCTTTAGTCGTTAAAGTTTTAATTACAAACAATATTTTTCAGAAAACTATTTGGGGTTTTATAAAATGTTAACATAACATTAACTTTTGTAATGAAATTTTTTTTTGATTGCATAGACTAACGAAGCTGATAAAATAAATACTAACTAGCTCTAAAAAAACTACTTGTAAAAATGCTTGACGACTCGAACAAAATTACTATTTCAACAAAAATGCTATTAGTTATAGGTCTTTTAGCATCTGTTTTTGTTGGCTTAGGAGAATTTTTATTGCACTTTTTACCTGAAGGGCCTAAAGGGGAAATATCCATGCTTTATGATGTGCCATTGGATAGAGCAAGTAAAGGGCATTTTTTTGCAGTATATGCTGCACCTTTTTATTTTGCTGGTTATTACGGATTAATGCGTGTATTTAAAAGCTCAAATCAATTTTTAGCCACATTACTATTTATATTTGGGGTGTTGTCTTTTGCTTATGGTAGTGTATATGTTTCTTCGCGTTACTTTGCTGCCGAAGTGTTACAACGTAGTATGGATACTCCTGATTTCGAATTTTATTTAGCCTCATATGAAAAGCATTACCAGTCTACGGTATGGGCTTTACGAATATTAATTTTATCGGTATCAGTGGTATACGGAACACTTGTAGTTAAAAACAATTTTGGTATGCCTAAATGGTTGGTAGTTTTTAACCCAATTGTACTATTAGTGTTAATTATATCAACCATTGCATGGGCAAAACCAATAGGGGTTTATATAGCACCAATTGCTATGAATGCAACCCATTTTATCTTTTTCGGAATAGTTCTATTTCAATTTAATAAACAATAACTATAACTATCAAAATCAATACAATGAAAAAAGTTTTATTAGGCCTATTAGGGGTCGTAGTACTTGCAGTAGGAGCTATTTTATTATTCTTTAAAAACGATGCTAAGGATCCTTATGCTGATTCTAAGTCAGAACAAACAACACAAAAAGTAGTATGGGGTAAATTTGGAGCATCATGTGATGCTAAGGATACACCAAATAAAAAACACGGAAGTGTTTTTCAGAAATGTGATTACTCAGTGCCAGATAAAGAAATTCCTACATTTACAGATGCCTCTTTTGATTTTGTAAACCGATTTGACCCTAAAAGATCGTTGCCAATAATGGCATCAGCAATGTTTGATATTGATGGTGATGGCGTTGATGAGGTTTTTATAGCAGGTGGTGTAACTCAAGATGATGTTTTATACAAGTATAAAAAAGGTCATTTTTTCGATGTTACCGAAGAAGTTAAACTTCCTAAAAAGCCAGCTAATACAAGTACATATGGAGCGGTTTCATTTGACTTAGATTCAGATGGAAAAACTGATTTATTAGTAAATGGAGATTATGGTTTATTATGGTATAGAAATACAGGAGAAGGTTTTGAAGTGCAAAAAATTGATGTTCCTTTAAATGAGAAATCAGTAGCAGCATCTATTACTATAGGAGATATTAACCGTGATGGTTTTGCTGATATTTTTGTTAGTGCTTATATTAAGTTAGACAAAATGGAAGGTCAAACAATCTTTAAAGACTTTAACTATGGTTCTTCTAGTTTATTGATGGTAAATAATGGTGATAATACATTTAAAGACTCTACAGCAGAGTATGGTTTAACGTATGTACATAATACATTTATGGCTGTTTTTGTAGATGTAGATAATGATCAATTTTTAGATTTAGTAGTAGCTCATGATACAGGTGAGGTTCGTACTTATAAAAATAACGAAGGAAAAAGTTTTACTAAAAAATCGAATCCAACAACAGGTAAGTATGCATACCCAATGGGTATTGCTGTAGGAGATTATAATAATGATGGAAATATCGATTTCTTTTTCTCTAATACAGGAACATCAGTACCTACTTTTTTAGCTAAAGGAGATTTAGATGAAGGAGATGAATTTATTGGAACTTGGATATTATTTAAAAATGAGGGAGACTTTAAATTTACAGATACAGCAAAGGAAACAAAGGTTGCTGATTTTGAGTTTTCTTGGGGAGCAATTTTTGAAGACTTTAATTTAGATGGAAGACAAGATTTAGTAGTAGCAGAAAATTATGTAGATTTTCCTCCGCACAAATTATTTAGATTACCAGGTCGTTTCTTAGTACAACGAGAAGATGGAACATTTTCAGCAGTAGAAGATCAATCTAATACTATTAACAAAAATTATGGTATAACGCCACTTTCAAGTGATTTTAATCAAGATGGATATCCTGATATGGTGTTTGCTAACATAGGAAGTCCTATGAAAGCAAAAATTAACAGAGGTGGTGATGCTAACTTTTTAGCAGTTCGTTTTGCTGAAACAACTAAAAATGTTGGAGCCAAAGTAACTATTACTAAAGCTGATGGAAGCATTCAAGCAGATGTTTATGTAATTGGAGAAGGTTTAGTAAGTGATCAAACATCAACAATAACATTTGGATTGGGTACGGCAAAAGAAGTGGTTTCTATGCTAATTAATTATGCTGATGGAACTTCTAAAACTATTAAGAATCCAGAAATTAACAAGATTCATAAAATGTAATTTTAGTAAATAAGATTTTTAAAAAGCCTTAATTAAGTGTGAAATCTTTTTTAAGGCTTTTTTATTATTGTAAATTTATTAAAAAAATATTTATGTTTTATTGGATCACTACTATTCTTTTAATTTATGTAATGTACGCCTCTTTTGAATTATCGTTTGATGATTGGATGAAGAAGAAAAAATGCCCTAAAATATTAGGTGTTCCTGCTTGTAATATTGTGTCTGTGTCTTTTTTAATAGCTTTTATTTGTCATTTTTTAAATACGCTTATTACCAATCAAGTTTATTTTTTATTTATCGGAATATCAGGTTTAATTGCACTTGTTGGTAGTATTACTGAATTAACAGGAAAAACAATTTGTCCTAAAACAGGATCAGGAACACCTATGTGTTACTTTTCATTAGCTTTTAGTATAGTATTGGCAATTACAAAACAACTCTCATTTTAAATAAATAATGATGAAACCCGAATTATATAAACACTATAGAGTTTGTAACCTTTGCGAAGCTATGTGTGGGTTAGAGATTATTCATGATGGTAAAGAAGTAAAAAAAATTAAAGGAGATAAAAATGACCCTTTAAGTAAAGGAAGTATTTGTCCTAAAGGAGTTTTAATTCATAAAATACATGATGATTCTAATCGCTTAAAAAAGCCATTACGAAAAACAGAAACGGGCGAATGGGAAGAAATAGATTGGGATACAGCTTTAGATATTGTAGGTAATAAAATTAACGCAATTAGGCTTGAACATGGAGACGATGCAGTTGGAATTTATTTAGGAAATCCAACAGTTCATAATTTCGGGATTATGACAATGATAGGAGAGCTGAAACGTATGTTGCGTACCAAGAACTCTTTTTCGGCTTCGTCAATGGATCAGCTGCCTCATCATTTTATGGGGTATTATATGTATGGTCACCCTTTGAATATTCCTATTCCTGATATTGATAATACTAATTATATGATCATTTTCGGGGCAAATCCTATTGCTTCTAACGGAAGTTTAATGTCTGCTCCTGGAATTGGCAAAAGATTAGGGAATATTAAAAAAAGAGGAGGGAAAATAATTCAATTTGATCCTCGAAAAAATGAAACAAGTACTGTTGTAGATGAGCATTATTTTATAAAGCCTAATACAGATATTTATTTTCTTTTGGGGATGCTACATTTAATACAAAAGAACAGTTGGATCAATTTACAACATCTAAAAAACGAGATAACAGGTTTAGAAAAATTAAAAGATATAGCTATCGATTTTACGCCTGAAAAAGTAGCTAAAATTACAGGTGTAGCTGCAAATGATATTATTAGAATAACTAAAGAGTTTGCATCAGAAGATAAGGCAGTGCTTTACGGACGTATGGGAATGTCTACTCAGGAGCACGGTGGTTTATGTCATTGGTTGTCAGGAGTAATTAATATTTTGACAGGACATTTAGATAGAACAGGTGGTGCTATGTTTACTAAACCAGCTGTTGATATAAAAAGAGCTAAAACCTTTAAGAAAGCACATGGTAGATGGCATAGCCGCGTAAGAGGTTTAGCTGAGTTTGAAGGAGAATTGCCGGTGTCAGTAATGGCTGAAGAGATATTGACTCCAGGAAAAGGACAAATTAAAGCATTAATAACCCATGCTGGTAATCCAGCATTATCTACGCCTAATGCTAATAGATTAGATAAAGCTTTACCTAAGCTTGATTTTATGGTTTCCATTGATATATTTTTAAATGAAACCACAAAACATGCCGATATTATTTTGCCTCCACCGTCTCATTTAGAAGTGGATCATTATGATTTAATTTTTAATTTAATTTCGGTGAGCAATAATGTAAAGTTTTCGGAAGCTTTATTTACACCAAAAGAAGGGCAGTTGTATGATTGGCAAATTGCTAAAGAATTAACGAAACGTTTTGCAAAATTTTCTAAAAGTAAGCCTTCAAAAATGATGCAATGGTTAACACCTAAGCAAATACTTAACTTAGGCTTGTTAACAGGTCCTTATGGTAAATTGAGTAGTGTTTCTAAATTGTTTTCAGGTATAAGCTTAAAAAAAGTAATTGACTCTAAACACGGAATTTCTTTAGGTGCTTTGCAACAACGAATTCCTGAGGTACTATTAACTAAAGATGGAAAAATAAATATAGCAGATGAGGTCTTTTTAAAAGGACTTGATAAAGTAGCTTCTGAATTAGAACAGCATCCATATATGAAGCTTTCTAAGCAAGACTTTTTATTGATTGGACGTAGAAATTTACGAACCAATAACTCGTGGATGCATAATATTGAAAATCTAGCTAAAGGGAAAAATAAATGTACAGTAATGATGCATCCGGCAGATGCCGAAAAACATAATTTAGAAGATGCAGTAGATGTAATAGTAACTTCTGAAACAGGAAAAATAACAATTCCACTTGAAATTACAGATACTTTAATGCCAGGTGTTGTTAGTATTCCTCATGGATTTGGACATATTAAAAAAGGAATACAATTAGACATTGCTTCGAAACCTGAAAATGCCGGGGTTTCGGTAAATGATATTACCGATCATAACAGGATTGATCCAGTTACAGGTAACGCAGCCTTTTCGGGTCAAATAGTTCAAATTTTATCAGCGATATAAATTATTAAAAGAAAGTTATGAACGAGATAAAATGTGAGGTAACTAAATCAATTAATGTATTTATAAAAGCGAAAAACAGTACTGTTGACCTAAACGAGCCTTTATATGCTGTTAATTGGTTTTCTACAAAAATAGCTTGGATGTACCACCTCTATAATTTTTTAGCAAATAAAAGTTTGACTAAAATAGGAGGTAGTGCTTTTTTTAAAGGAGAAATTATAAAAACAATTCTTGATCAAAAAAACACAAAAAGAGATTTTATTTTAATTATACGTTACCCTAACGGGAACGGATTTAAAGGGTTGATGGAGAATACCTATTTTAAAATAGTAAGCCTTTTAAGAATGTTTGCTGTTAAAGAATTTTCTTTTGGATTTACCAATAAACAATTAGTTAGTGATAGTAATTTGATTGATAATTTATATTATGTAGTACATCATTTTAAAAGTACAAGCCACGCAGTTTATTCTCAAATAAATGATTTGTTGACAGATAATGTTACGGTTAAATATTCAGGAAAAATGGTTGCGGAATTGTATAGTAAACAAACGGATAAAAAAATAGAAGAAGTTCCTAATGTTATGGATGGTGTTGTTATTTATGAATCAAAATCAGGAAGTGCTATTTTAGATATGATAGCACAAAGCAAGTATCAAAAAATAATTGAAAATTTAGATTCATCTTATATAGGAACTGTAAAAAGAACAATTTAAATATGTTGAAACAAAAAAAATATGTCCTTATTACAGGGGTTTCAACTGGTATAGGAAATGATGCCACAGGTTATTTAATTAAAAAAGGTTACCACGTACTTGGTAGTGTTCGTAAAGAAAGTGATGTTATAAGTTTAGAAAAACAATTCCCTGCTAATTTCACTTGCTTAGGGTTTGATGTAACTAAAATAGATGAGGTTAAATTAGCTTATGAGAAAGTGTTAACCATTCTTAACGGAAATATATTAAGTGGTCTTGTTAATAATGCAGGTTTAGCTATTGGTGGCCCTATTGAATTAATGGATGATGATAAATTTCGTTATCAAATGGAAGTTAATTTATTTGCAGTTAGAAACACAACCAATATTTTTTTACCATTATTAAAAGGAAATAAAAAAAAAGGTATCCAAGGTGGTAAAATTATTATGATAAGTAGTATTTCAGGAGTGTTTAATACGCCTTTTAATGGTGCTTATTGCATATCTAAACACGCTATGGAAAGTTTAGCTGAAATTTACCGAAGAGAATTAATGATGTATAATATTGATGTGATTTCTATACAACCAGGACCTATTCAATCTAAATTATGGGCTAAGAACGTGAATAAGTATGAAGAGTATGAAAATACTCCTTATGATAAGTTAATGAAGCGTTCTAATGCAATTATGCAAAAGGCAGAGAAAGATGCTTTACCAGCTGAAATTATTTCTAAATTAATTTTTAAAATTTTAAATAAGAAAACAAAGCTTGCTTTTGTAATAAATAAGAATAAACTAATGACTATCTTTTTTATAAAGTATATTCCTGCACGATGGGTCGATGTTATTTTTTATAAAAAACTATTTAAATAAACTACGTATTAAAAATTTTATCATGAAAAAAATATTTTATTTGGTAGCAACTGCTTTTTTGCTTTTTGCTATTTATGGAGCGGCAAATTTATCTTTAAACGATTTTAATGGAATGATTAGTTGCCCTAAAATTGCAGGTATACCAGCTTGTTATTTAGTTTTATTGTTTTTTATATTAGGTGCCGTTAGTCATTTTGTAAAGAGTAAATATTCAAATAAGGCATTCTATTTCTTTATTGGTACACCAGGGGTGTTGGCTCTTTTTGCATCGATTAAAGAGTTAAGTATTGCTCATACATGCCCTAGAACCAGTACAGGAGTACCTATGTGTTTTATTTCGTTAGGCTTATGTAGTGTTATTTTGCTTTTTAAATTTTTGTCTCTAAGAAAAAGTAAGTAATACTTTAAGATTGAAGTTTTTACAATAATTAATTTACAATTTTTTGAAAATTAAAATAGCATTAGGGGGTGGGTGCCATTGGTGTACCGAAGCAGTTTTTCAATCTTTAAAAGGGGTTGAAAAAGTGAACCAAGGTTATGTAGCTTCAACTGGTGAAAATAATTGGTTTTCCGAGGCTGTTATTGTGCATTTTAATGATGAGATTATCACATTAAAAACCTTAATAGAAATTCATTTACATACGCATAAAAGTGCTTCAGCACATTCTATG